>PKTC01000226.1 GCA_002869305.1 Marinilabiliales bacterium | reverse complement strand
GCTTTATTGGTTCGTGCACGAAAAATTACTGATGAAATGGCTATTAAAGCTGCTTATTCAATGGCCAATTATGCAGAAAAGAGAGGTTTAAATCCAGATGATATCATGCCAAAAATGGACGAAACAGAAATGTTCGCATACGAAGCCGCGGATGTTGCAATGGAAGCAATTAAGAATGGTGTTGCAAGAGTAAATTTAACGTGGGAAGAAGCTTTTAATCGTACCATGGAAGATATAAAACATACCAGAGCAACTATTGATATGATGATGCAAAATAATTTTATTCAGAAACCTGACGAAAAATTACTCGAACAAGCATTAGAAACTGCTATCAATAGTGTATCATAAATAAAAAAAAAAAGAATGAAAAATAGAGTGATTAAATCACTCTATTTTTTTATGAATAATTTTGAGGTATAATATTTATTGGTAGAGTATATTTGAATATAATAAATTCCATACTTTGAATTTTTAAAATCAATTATCTGATTTTGCTTATCTGTATCTAAAGTGCCAAACTGCATAATTTTACCGGTTAAATCTATAATCTTATAGTAAAATTTATCTGAATTAATAAACTCTGCTTCTATTGTAAATTGACCTCTATTGGGGTTAGGATAAACTTTTAATCCCACAATACTATTCTCATATTCAAAATCATCAATGTCAATTGCCATCATGTACTGTTCCTCAGAAGCAGAAACACAATTAAAACTATTGGCTACTTCCACAAAATAATTTCCATCATTTTCAATAACATAGGTTTTATCCGTAGCATCCAATATAGGGGAGCCATTAAAATACCACTGATTTCCTACATCAGCACTTGAAATTAGAGTATTTCCATTGTTGGTAAATGTTGGAACATCAGGTAATTCATACACCACGGCAACATCATAATCATTACTACTATATGTATCATCAACAATTAATTCTGCAGATTTTATTCCGCTAGAAACATATTTAACCCAATGTGGTCCTTCCCCAATTGCTTTTGAAGGCATTGCAGAACTTCCGAAATTCCAAAGAAGCTTATATGTGTTATCTAAGTTTGTACTATACTCGATGCTATCAGATATGCATATTATAGTTTTATCAACCAGTATGGTCGGATTAATATATTCACCATCCTCAATGATGGCAATACTATCGATACAAATCCCAAATCCCCTTAAACCAACACCTTCAAACGCAATTTTATAATTATCACTTAAATTAGGAAGAGGTATTTCTCTTTTCACCCACTCTTCAATACTTGTATCATAAGTTTTTAAGATCTTCCACTCCAGAGAATCGGCTTCGGAATATAATATTCGTAAATTGTGAACATCATTATTAAATTCCTGCATATGCATATAAAAAGTAAGTTTCAAATTTGTGTAAGCAGAGAATTCAAATTTTGGCAAAACTAATTTTGATGATTCACCATAATCATTATAAAAATAGGCATTTAAGCTTCCTTCAAAAGCCGTATCCAAAATGCCATCAAATCCTCCAGACGTATATTGCCATCCTACGGTGTCGTTCGTTCTCTCCTCATACCAATTATCAGGAATAAATCCATCTTCAAATGTTTCAGTAAATGGCAAACCGATGGCGTTCATGGTTCTTATAAAAACCGTATTTGATTGCTTGGATTCATAATCGATTGGCATTATGTATTTAGCTGTAACATGATATTTATACAAAGTACTTTTGAAAGCTAATGTATCTGTATATTCTGAGGCTTTTACAGAATCCAACTTCACAGAGTTTCTATATACGTAATAATGTAGAATCTTTGCGGTATCCTCAACATGATTCCATGCCAGGGTTATGATTGTGTCTTTAAAGGATGCTCTAAGTTTTGTTGGAATAGTATCATAAGGTAAATATCCATTTAATGTGATCACTCCTAAATTTAAAGGATCTAGCCAAGTTTTCAATTGATCTTCTGGATCGGCAAAATCCTGCCATGAATGATATAGTTGTTGATAATAATCGTTGTAATTGTACTCGCAATTCGCTTCGCCTCCAGTTAAATCCCCAATAATCCTTCCATTTTGATCAAAAAGAGGAGATCCGGACGAACCTCCTTCTGTAGTTCCTGAATCCCATTGATCTATCCACCAGTGAGCATCTAGATTATATCCTTCGCCATAATCACCGGTCTCAGCCCCGTCTAAAGATTTTGTAATTTTTTTAATATCACCACGAGGGTGGTGCAAAGAAATAACGCTTGATGGATTGCTAATATCTCTGCTCCATCCGGCAAAATATGGTTTGTACCCTGGTGGAGGTTCTGAGCTTAATTCAAGTAAGCTAAAATCAATTGTTTTTTCCGGTGGAGTTGCTACTATACTTGACCCAGATATAACCTGATCTAAAATTCCATCCTGATTTATACATTCTGGGCTTTCATAATTAAAATAAAACATGGCCACCGATGCATCGTAGTTATTGTTAATACAGTGATTAGCAGTCAACAAATAAGGATAACTGTCTTCTTTTGTATTATTTATCAAAGCCCCCGTGCAGAGCCATCCATTGTATGTAATTTTACACACTGAATGCTTTAACAATTGCCATAACTCATCTTCGTCGCAATTAATATTGATATTACAATCACCAGAATCACCAAAACCTTTTTCTTCTTTGGATAAATAATTAAATATATTCTTATAGTCATGGGCCACCTCAGAAATATGCAACTCACCACTAAAATCTACATTATACGGCTCATGATACTCTAGAATTATCTCATCACCTCTAATTGGAGCAATTGGTAAAATATAACTCAATTTGTTATTCTTATAGGTAAAAGCTCCTCTCACATGTTGTTTATCCACACTATATATATAAAGCTTTGCTCCAACAGGCAGTCTAAACTGGTCGAATATTAAACTCAAAGAAAATGCTCCCGACGATTTAATGGACATATACCATATTTTCTCATCTTCAATAACGTTCCAAATACCATGTGTTTCAGGACTAATATCAACATCGATCATATCTGCATAGCGCATTTTCTTTAATCTAGAATTTTCCTGCCTATCTTCACTTTCTAATTTTCGCACGTTAACCTCAGGAAGAACTTCAATAGGAATTTCTTGTTTTAATTCATCATAAAAATTTGGAATTCCTTTATAGTTAATCTGTCCAATATTAATAAAAGGATAAAATAGTATAAGTAAGGATGTGAATAATAAAGATTTCATTTTATCCCGAAACGTTTCCTATAAAAAGTACCAATTTAATTTTAATTCTTTGCTAACTAATCTTCCAAATTAAGTGCCAGTAATTATTGCTTTTTAATAAATATTTATGACCTCAAATTTTCCGAAAGCTTATTTTTGTTTATTTTTAGAGATTATTAAGATTCTTAATCATGTATTAATATATTAAAGGAGAAATAAAAGAAATTTCACCAGCACATATTATTATCGAAAACGACGGAATAGGATACTTTGTTAACATTTCCTTAAATACATTTTCAGAATTATCTGGAAAAAACAATGCTCATTTATTTATATACGAAGTTATAAGAGAGGACGCACATCAACTTTTTGGCTTTTTTGATAAAAAAGAAAGAGAGATATTTTTGCAATTAATTTCCGTTTCTGGTGTAGGAGCAAACACTTCTCGAGTAATGCTTTCTTCTTTATCTCCCCATGAAATAAAAAATGCAATTATTGGTAGTGATGTTAATCTACTAAAAAGTATTAAAGGAATTGGGGCTAAAACTGCAGAAAGAATTATAGTAGATTTAAAGGATAGGGTTGGAAAATTAGCTGATGGAGATCAAATTATTGCCCCTCTGAACAATACAATTAGGGACGAAGCGTTATCTGCTTTAGTAATGTTGGGATTTCCAAAAGCAAAAGTCGATAAAATTATTAACGAAATTCTTAAGCAGAAGAACGATCTTACTGTAGAAGGCCTTATAAAAGAAGCCCTTAAAAGAATATAATAGCCGTATTTCGTCCATTGAGAAAAATAGTTATATATCAGTTTTTACTCTTATTGTTAAGTTTAGTTTGTATAAATAAGATACAAGCTAAATTTTTATTTTTGCCACATATCAATTCTCCACAGCAAGACACTTTAAAGTTTCAATTTGAAGATCAAGGGCAATACAGTTACGATAAACAAGAAGAGTCGCCCCTATACCTTGAAAGTCCATCAAATATTAAAGACACTGTAGAATACGACCCGGCTACTAACGAATACATCATATCTAAAAAAATAGGAAATTACGATTATCGCCCATCAAAAAGGATGACTCAGGAGGAATACCAGGAATACCAATTTGAACAAGCCTTAAGGAGCTACTGGCGAAATAGAGCGCGAGGAAACAATGCAGACGCTCAAACAGGATTGTTTCCTAACCTTAGACTTGGAGGTGAAGCTTTCGATAAAATATTTGGAGATAATGCAATCAATATAGTACCAATGGGTTCGGCAGAACTTATTTTTAAAATCAATGTAAATAATAATGAAAATCCTACCATATCTGAAAATCTGAGAAAAACGACGACATTCGATTTCTAAGAAAAGATCATGATGAATGTAACAGGTAATATAGGAGATAAAATTAAATTAGGAGTTAATTACAACACTGAAGCCACTTTTGATTTCGAAAATCAAACTAAGCTCGAATATGTTGGCAAGGAAGATGAAATAATTAAAAAAATTGAGGCCTGGAATGTAACACTTCCTTTACCTGGTAGCTTAATAACTGGCAGTCAAAGTTTATTTGGTATTAAAACTGAACTGCAATTTGGGAAGCTTACGATGACCAGTGTATTTTCTCAACAAAAGGGAGAAACAAAAGTAATAGTAGTAAAAGGAGGTGCACAAACACAACAATTCGTGATAAAAGCTGATGAATATGATGCCAACAGGCACTTCTTCCTATCACAATACTTTCGTGACGAGTATGAAAAATCCCTGAAGGATTTACCTGTTATTAAATCTGCTGTAACAATTACAAAAGTTGAAGTTTGGGTTACCAATTCTGTGAACAATAACGAAGAATATAGAAATGTTGTTGCCTTACTAGATTTAGGAGAAAAAGGGAACAAGGTATTTGCTTCCAATGCTGTAATTCCATTTACCGACTTAAAAGATTATCCGGATAATGGAACAAACAGTTTATATTTAGATGTTTATAATGAAAATCCTAATAAAGTTTTTGATGAAATAGGAGATGATCTGGAAGCAAGATGGGGTAGCCAGAACTTTAAACTAGGTCAGGATTACGAATTAATTGGTAGTGCAAGAAAATTAAAATCAAACGAATTCGATTTAAACGAGCGTCTTGGTTATATCTCTCTTAACTCTTCACTAAAGCCAGATGAGGTTCTAGCTGTTGCCTTTGAAATTGACGTTGCAGGAACAAGATACCAGGTTGGTGAATTCTCTACCGATGGAACAGGAGCAATCGGTGATCAGGATAAAAGCCCCTATATTATTGCTAAACTTTTAAAAGGCACAAATTTATCACCAAGTGTTCCAACCTGGGATTTAATGATGAAGAATGTTTATTCCATAGGTGCCTATCAAGTAAATAATGAGGATTTTATTTTAAATGTTCTATATCAAGATGATAAAACAGGTAATGCTCTAACGTATATACCCGAAGGAAAAATAAATAAGCAACTTTTAATAAAAGTATTAAACCTTGATAATTTAAACTCTCAATTAGATGCTCAACCCGATGGGCGATTTGACTTTGTTAATGGAATTACCATTAATGCTTCCAATGGACGCGTAATATTTCCAGTATTAGAACCTTTTGGCAGCTATTTGAAAAAACAATTTGCTGATAGTACCATTGCTGAAAAATACATTTTTCAGGAACTTTACGACACTACCATAACATATGCCAGACTTTTAGCAGAAAAAAACAAATTCAAGCTTAAAGGAGAGTACAAATCAGCATCCAGTTCTGAAATAATGCTCAATGCCATTAATATACCCCAGGGATCAGTTAAAGTAATGGCAGGAGGTACAGTCTTGACAGAAAATATTGATTATACCGTAGACTATAATCTTGGGCGAGTGAAAATACTTAATCAGGGCTTACTGGAATCTGGAACTCCTCTGCAAATATCTTTGGAAAGCCAAGCACTTTATAGCATACAAACAAAAACTTTATTGGGTACCCATTTAAATTATCAGTTTTCGGATAATTTTAATATTGGAGCCACAGTAATGAATTTAACCGAAAGACCTTTAACCCAAAAAGTATCTATTGGTGAAGAACCTATTTCTAACACGATCTGGGGTTTAAATACCTCCTATCGAACCGAATCTCAATTTATAACTTCAATGGTAGACAAATTACCATTTATTGAGACGAAAGAAAAATCCTCTTTATCGCTCGATGCAGAGTTTGCCCATCTTATCCCTGGACATTCTAGTGCAATTGAAAAAGAAGGAAATGCATACATTGATGATTTTGAGGGCAGCGAAACTTCCATGGATATGAAAAGTTACAATGCTTGGGTAATAGCTAGTACACCTCAAAATCAGGAAGACTTATTCCCGGAGACCACTATAGGAGTTAATAATAAATTAGCTTATGGTTATAATCGTGCAAAAGTAGCTTGGTATAAAATAGATCCTCTGTTTTTAAGAAATAATTCCTTAACGCCAGATCATATTAACAGTGAGCAACAATCTAATCATTTTGTTCGTGAAATTTATGAGCGGGAAATATTCCCTAAAAAACAAAGCGAAACTTCGGTGCCAACGGCCTTACAAGTTCTTAACGTAGCATATTATCCAAAAGAAAGAGGTCCATATAATTATGTTGCTAACGACACATTGAATATTAGAGGTTTAAATCCTGACGGTACTCTTAGAGAACCAGAAACCCGGTGGGCAGGTATTATGCGAGAAGTTCCAACTACAGATTTTGAGGCTGCTAATGTTGAATACATTGAATTTTGGCTTATGGATCCTTTTGTATATGATTCAACACGTACCGGAGGTAATCTGTACTTTAATTTAGGTAGTATCTCTGAAGATATTTTGCAAGATTCCAGAAAAGCTTTTGAAGATGGATTGCCAAGTACAGAAACCATTGATAAAGTTGACACCACAGCCTGGGGTAGAGTTCCAAGCAATGACTTTTCTGTTAATACAAATCCAAATGAGCAACAAGATATTGGTTTAGACGGATTGAATAACATTGATGAAGAAGATTTTTTTAAATCTTATCTCGATAAAGTAAACTCCATAATTACAGATCAGGCAATAAAAGATAGATTCAATGCAGACCCTTCAAACGATGATTATCATTATTATAGGGGATCCGACTATGATGCTGAAGCCGTAAGTATTCTTGATAGATATAAACTTTATAATGGACTTGAAGGAAACTCATCAGGACAATCAGGATTTCTCTATTCTAAGTCTCCTGATTCTGAGGATATAAATGGCGATAAAACATTGGATCGAACCGAAAGCTATTTCCAGTACAAAGTAGAGCTTGATCCTACCAAGATGAATGTTGGTGAGAATTTTATCGTTGACAAGGTTTGGGGAGATGATGTCGATTTACCTAATGGAGAGCAAGATGCAAAAATTGCCTGGTATCAATTCAGAATTCCAATTAGGCAACCTGAAAGAATTGTCGGTTCTATTCAAGACTTTTCTTCTATTCGATTTATGAGAATGTTTTTAAAAGAATTTAATGATAGTATTATATTACGATTTGCAAAACTTGAACTAGTACGAAGTGATTGGAGAAAATATAATTTATCATTGCTTGAAGGTCACGAAGGACTATCAACGCCCGAAACTTCCACTGGATTATTTGAGTTGGCCTCCGTAAATATTGAAGAAAATGACAATTATGTTTTACCACCAGGAGTTGACCGTGTAATTGATCCGACAAATCCTCAATTACGAGAATTAAATGAGCAATCCATGGTATTAAAAGTTAAAGATCTTGATGATGGGGATTCCAGAGCTGCTTATAAAACAATAAATCTGGATTTACGGCAATATGAGAAATTAAAAATGTATGTACATGCCGAACAACTGGAAAGTAATTTTCTACGAGATGAAGATCTTAGAGTATTTATTCGTTTAGGAACCGATAATAATAGCAATTATTACGAATACGAAATTCCTGTAAAAGTTACCCCTGATGGAATATACGACGATAACGATCGCGAAACAGTTTGGCCGTTAGAAAATAATATTGAAATTGATTTAGATGACCTGGTTGATGTTAAAAGGGCTCGCAATGAAGAACTAAAAGAAGCAAATACTGTATTTACATACAATTCTGTATATTCTGTATATCAAGAAGGAGATCGTCGGATATCTGTCCGTGGAAATCCTAATCTTAGCAATGTTGTAACCATCATGATTGGTGTTCGAAATCCAAGTAAACAAAATAACCTTATTTCAGATGATGATGGAATGCCTAAAACTGGCGAAATTTGGGTTAACGAATTACGGCTGACAAATTTTAGAGAAAATGGTGGTTGGGCAGCTAGAGGAAGATTATCAACCCAACTTGCCGACCTTGGATCAGTCAATATAGCAGGTAGTATAAGCACACCAGGGTTTGGAAGTATTGAAAAGAAAGTTAATGAACGCAGTCAGGAAGAAATTATTTCTTATGATGTTTCAACAAACCTTGATTTAGGAAAATTCTTTCCTGAAAAATCAAACGTAATTATTCCTGTTTATGCTGGCTATTCTGAGACATTCATTAATCCTGAATATAATCCATTGGATCCTGATGTTAAATTAGAAGACGCCCTAAAAGATGCAGATTCAAAATCGGAAAGAGACTCCATAAAGAATATTGCACAAGATTACACCCGTCGTAAAAGCATTAACTTTACAAATGTAAAGATTAACAAGTCGAGCGAAAAACCAAGATTTTACGACATCTCTAATTTCTCTGTGAGCTATTCGTTTAATGAGACTTTCGCAAGAGATATTAATACTGAATACGATGTTTTAAAGAATTACCGTGGTGGATTAAATTACATTTATAACGCACGCCCAAAAAACATTGCTCCTTTTAGAAAAACAAAAGGATTATTAAGTAAGAAAGCATTTGCGCTAATTAAAGATTTTAACTTTTATTTAACTCCAGCTAGTTTCTCTTTTAGGACAGATGTTTTTAGAAAATACCAGGAAAATAAAACACGAAACATTTACGATCCGAATACGGTAATCGCACCAACTTATAACAAAGAATTTAATTGGAATCGATATTATGATTTAAAGTGGGATTTATCCAGATCCTTAAAAATTGACTTTTCTGCTACCAATATTGCTAAGATTGATGAACCTTATGGTGAAGTAAACAGGAGCGGAAATGATAGCATTTACGATGCCTGGAAAAGTGAAGTTTGGAATAATGTACTAAATGGTGGTCGCAATACACAATACAATCATAACTTAAATATTAGCTATCGCGTTCCAATAAATAAGCTCCCACTGCTTGATTGGACCAACCTAACAGCAAGATATAATGCAACCTATAATTGGGAAGCAGGACCAAGAAATGCAGAGGGAAATTCGATTTTAGGAAATAGCATTCGAAATTCAAACACCATTCAATTTAATGCCCAGGCTAATATGGTGAATCTATACAATAAAGTAGGATTCTTAAAAAACATCAACCAAAAATATGGTAGAGGTAGATCCAATAAAAAAGTGGAGTATGAAAATGTAAATTTCCAGCAAGATAATGTTTGGTTTAGAGAAGGCCGTTTTAGATCTATCTATCATGATCTTAATACTGAAGATATTACTAAAGTTGTAGTGACAGATGAAGATGGAAATGAAGTAAGCGGAGAATGGGAAGTATCCACAAAGAGAAAGATTCGTTTCAAAGCAGATAAGGACTTAGATGGAACTCAAATTATTGTCGAAGGTAAAATTGAAAAGAAAGAAAATCCCTTGGTATTTGTTGCGGAAAATACTGCAAGATTGTTAATGTCCATTAAAAATATCTCAGCCTCGTATACCTTAACACAAGGATCAAGCTTAGCAGGTTATACCGAAACCACCAATATGCTAGGTATGAACTCGGGCTTTGAAGCTCCTGGCTGGCCTTTTGTACTTGGGTGGCAAGATGAAGACTTTGCTTCTAAGATCATCAATGAACAATGGTTTATTGAAGATGACGAGTTGAACCTACCTTATATAATGACCGAAAATGAGAACCTAAACTTTAGAGTTACTCTTGAACCAATCAAAAGTTTAAAGATTGATTTAACTGCTAATCGATCTAAATCAGAAAATAATAATCGATATTACTATTATACTTCGGAACAGCCTTACGCTGAGCAGATTACTGGAAATTTTTCAATGACCTATATAACCATTGGTTCAGCGTTCGAAGATATCTCAAGTAGCGATAACTATTATTCAAAAGCATTTGAAGATTTTAAAGAAAATCGTACCATCATCTCTGATCGCCTTGGAACAGGCATACATGAAACCGAACCTGGATACTCTGAAGGTTATGGTAGTTTGTCACAAGAAGTTATGGGCCCTGCATTTTTAGCATCATATGGATGGTATTACGATGCAGATAATATCCCATTAAATATGTTCCAGAGTATTCCATTGCCGAACTGGAGCATACGATACGATGGACTAAAAGACATTAAATTCTTGAAGAAAATCTTTAAGTCTATAAACTTAAGTCATGCTTATCGTTCATCCTATAATATAGGATCCTTTATTAATAACGATGATTTTTCTTTTGGGATTGGCAATACATTAGCAGTGGATAGCGCAAATAACTTCATTCCAGAATATGATTTTAATAGTGTTTCTATTAACGAACAGTTTAGTCCTTTAATCAATATTGATATTACATGGATTAATAACCTAACAACAAGATTTGAAATAAAGAAAAGCAGAACCGTTTCTTTAAGTTTCACTAATAATCAAATCACGGAAGTTTTTACCGACGAACTTGGATTCAGTTTAGGCTACCGATTCGATGATTTTAATATGATATTTAGTTTTGGAGATGGACAAGAAAATTTTAAAAGCGATTTAAATATCCGAGCAAATCTTAAAATTCGCGAAAACTCTACAATACTGCGAAAAATTGTTGAAGATGATGAAATTCCTTCTGCCGACCAAAGAGTTACTATTATTGGTGTTTCAGCCGATTATTTATTAAGTAACCGATTAACTTTGAGGATTTTTTATGATCAAAATATTTCTGATCCAAAAGTAGGAACTAATCCTTATAGAATTTCAAATACCGATGTTGGATTTAGCCTAAGATTTACTTTAACTCAATAGTATTTTAATAAATTTTGATTAATTTTGGCTTGAAATTTAAATTATAGTTAAGTTATTTAATTAAAAATAAAAATATTATGAACATCCCAGAAAACTTAAAGTACACTAAGGATCACGAATGGATCCGCGTTGAAGGCGAAGAAGCATTTGTAGGAATTACTGATTATGCTCAAGGTGAACTTGGAGATATCGTTTTTTTAGAAATTGAAACTGAAGGAGAAGAGTTAGCAAAAGAAGAAGTATTTGGTACAATTGAAGCTGTAAAAACTGTTTCAGATATGTTTATGCCGGTGGGTGGAGAAGTAGCAGAAGTAAACGAAAAGCTTGAAGAAACTCCTGAAATTGTAAATAAAGATCCTTACGGAGAAGGCTGGCTAATTAAAGTAAAATTGACAAATCCTTCAGAAGTAGACGAATTACTGGATGCTGCTGCATACAAAAATCTTTTAGAAGCTTAAAAGCAAATAATATAATGTATGAAAGCTGTCTTAATTAGGCAGCTTTTTTGTTTCACTTTTCATTCGTCTAATAATACAGCTGCCCGTCGAAATAATACCTTTTTTTCGATATAATATCACTACCTACAATATTTTAATTGCTAATTGACTCTGGGATAGCAAGCCCAAATACTTATTAAGCTTTAGTTTCCACTTTTAAATTTTACCTTAATTAACTAAATTTAAGGATTATAAGAAATTTAGACTTGTGAAAAAAACAAAAATATACCCATATCAAATTGTAATTGCACAAATTATTGCTATTACTGTTTGGTTATCTATAACCGTAATTCAATGGGTTAACAATCCTAAAGGAAGCCCTGGCATAAGAATACCATTAATAGTTCGAAGCATAGAAGCAATTGCAATTTTAATTGTAAGTGGATCATTTATCTTAATCTTTGAAAAGATTAAAAGAGATTATAAAAATAATTATGTTAGATTGCTTCTATGGTTGCTCATTTATATTGGTGCTATACTTGCAAATATCATTTCGCTATTTTTAAGAAAATTACTTGGTTTTGCACCACCAAAAATCGATGGTTACTTCTTCATTCAAAGTTTACACTTTTATATTCCAATTTTGCTTGTTATTATTATATACTCTGTCGGTAAAAATCGAATTGAAGTTCAAGTTGAAAGAGAAAATAAATTAAAAGCAGAAAACCTTGCTCAACAAGCAAAATGGATGATGTTAAGGTATCAGGTAAATCCACATTTCCTTTTTAATGCATTAAATACTATTCGCGCTTTAATTGGTTCGGATGATGAAAATGCCAGAAAAATTGTAACAGAATTATCTGAATATTTCAGGTACTCATTATCATCCGAGGAAAAATATACAGTTACAATCGATGAAGAAATAAATGCTGTGAGGAACTACCTTGAAATTCAAAAAATTCGTTTTCAGAGTAAAATAGCAATAAGCATAAATATATCGGATAATTCCAAAGATTGTTTAATTCCAGTGTTTTCAATACAAACTCTTGTTGAAAATGCCATAAAATATGGATCTAAAACTTCTTCTGATTTGCTATCACTTTATATTGATGTAACAGGGTCAGAGAATGGTATAGATGTTTATATTAAGAATTCCGGTCATATTTATACATCTAATGAAAACTCTGAATATGGGACATCTAAAGGTATTAATAACTTAAAGAATCGTCTTAATCATTTATATCCTAATGAGAATACATTTAATCTATACGAAAAAGATAATTATGTAATTGCTCACATATTCTTGAAAAACTGCATGAAAAAATGAAAACATGGAGAGCCATAATTATTGACGACGAACCTTTAGCTCGACAAGAACTAAAACGCTTGTTATCCAACTATGATTTTATTAATATAATTGATGATGCTTGAAGTGTATCTGAAGCGAAAGATAAAATTAATTATCATAATCCAGATTTAATTTTTTTAGATATTGATTTAGGATCTCAATCTGGTTTTAATTTATTGGAGTATTTTGAACTTTCTTTTCATGTTATTTTTGTTACAGCATATGATGAATATGCATTAAGAGCCTTTGAAGTTAACGCCTTAGACTATCTCCAAAAACCTGTTCATCCTGAACGATTAAAGGAGTCGCTAAAAAGGTTAGGAAGCCAATATAATGAAGAGCCAAATACACAACTTAGACCATTTGATAAGCTACTTTTAAGACAACACAAGTCTTCCAAATTCATTAGTGTTGATTCAATCACTTACATAGAGGCACAAGGTGATTATACTCGGGTGTGCACAAAAGAAAATGTAAAAGGAATAATGCATCATACTATGAAAAAATGGGTAGAACGATTACCCGAGAAAATTTTTTATCAGTTACATCGTTCATATATTGTAAACATAAATCATATTGAAGAATTGGTTAAAGGAGCCAATAACAAATACGAAGCACATCTCAAATTTTGCAATAAAACTGTGCCAATTAGTAAAAACTATTCTAAAATTATTAAAAATCATTTCTTACTAAAATAGCACTTTATCGAATTATTTTACATTTCATCTATAAATTTCAAAACAGAATTTTTTCTCTTTTTATTTTTATAATAAAAAATGAAGAAACTATGCTTTCTCTTATGCATATTCAGTTTAATAATTAAGTCCTATTCTCAAAACAAAGATTATAATAAACTATTATGTGAAATTAATAATCTTCAAAATGATCATAAATATTTAGAGGCTAAATGCAAACTAGAATCTGTTATTGATTCCTTTCCTGACCAATGGTTCGAATTGTCAAAAGAACTAATTTTCATAAATGAGAAATTGGAATATTACGAATCAAACTTGGATATATTCAAAATAGCGCACCAAAAAGGATATTTCTATTTTATTCATCCAAAAATGTCAAAGTACAAACCATATTTAAGTTTTGAAGAATTTGATTCTTTATCCAAAGCTGATTTGAATCTTTTGTTTGAAGCGAATAAAATATCTAAAATAAAATTTGAAGTTATTTTACCACAAAACTATGATTCTTTAAAAGTCTATCCGCTAATTTTTTTATTGCACGGGGGTGGTAAAAATATTTATAACGTCAAATTACACTGGCAGGCTAAAATTTTAAATAAAAGTTATATAAAAGTATACCTACAGTCATATCGACATTTCGACTCAAATACCTATGGTTGGGGAACCTCAGATAAAAAACTTGACAATGAACTCCGATCAGTTTATAAGTTACTAATAGAAAAATATTCAATTGACACTAATAAGATCTTTATTGGTGGAATAAGTGCTGGTGCAACTTATGCTATTGACATTTCTATTCGTGCGATTATTCCTGTTAAAGGATATATTGCATATTGCCCATTTATACCATCTATTCTTAAGAATAAACAATTTGATCAAATCAAACATACGAATTGTAAAGGATATATTGTTGCAGGAGAACATGATCAATTTATTTCAAATCAAATAGAAATGAACCAGATATTTGATAGTTTAGGAATTAATTATAAATACACCATTTTGAAAAATATGGGCCATGCGTATCCAGATAACGAAGAATATTATATTAAGAAAGGCTTACGTTATTTAAATTTATAATATGAAAATAATTTTCTCCCTATCAATCATTGTTTTTATGTCCTTTAGCTGTCAAAAAATACAAAGGATAGAAAAAATAGAAAATCTTACTATTTTACATCTTACGGGTTCGCCCTATGAAAGGGGATTAGCTCACGGTCAATTGTTAAATCAAGAAATTTCGGATATCATTATACGGTGGAAAAAAGAAGTTGAGCTAAATTTTAATGAAGACTTTGATGAAGTTATAGACCATTTCTTTACCAATACGACTTATATAGATGTTATTAAAAATTATTGTCCCGATTTACTTGAAGAAGTGTATGGAATTTCCAAGGGTTGTGGTATCAATTATGAAACCATCTTAGCCTTTCAACTCAGTGAGGAAATAGATTGGTTTTCCAACGAAATGAAACGAAAAAACTGTACTTCAGTAATTGTAAACCGTAAAAAAGATAAGCCAACAATTTTAGCCCAAAATATGGATCCACCAAGCTTTTTACATGGCCATCCAACTTTACTTCACATTATCGATGAACAAAATAAGCAGGAATCATATGTTTATACTTTTCCCGGTTTTATAGGTTTAAACGGACTAAATTCAAATGGAGTAGCTATTACATGTAATAGCATCTCAATGCTAAATTATTCTAAATATGGATTGCCTGTATCTTTTATTGTTAGATCAATACTTAAGTTATCGCACGAACAACTAGCTTTTGATTTTCTGCATGAAGTCCCCATTGGAATTCCACAATGCTTTACAGTTGGAGGTGTCAGCAAAGCTATTTGTTTTGAATGTTCCAAAAATTCGATAAGAGAGTTTTACCCCTTTGAAGATAAAAGCATTACGCTGCATACTAATTTTGCAGCAGCTAACAGAGATTTTAATCAGGAGTTTATTCAATTGCTCTCAGAATACGGCAAGACAGTTGATGATCCTTACTATTGTCCTAGATACTTTTTAGCTTTTGACAAGATTAAGGAAGTAAACTATAATATTAATTATCTAAACATTAAAGCTATTTTATCTCTTACTGAACCCAAAATTCAACCCATATCCAATGAGGAAACCTATGGTTGTTTAATAATGGAGCTGACCGAAAACCCCATACTACACATTGCTCCCGGGAAGCCCGACATTACAGATTTTATTACTTTAAGATTTAACCAACAATAACATGTTTATGTCTTCTGGTAAATTAATTAGATACGCTTTTTGCATAATTTTTTTATTATTTTCTTGCAATAAAATTCAGGAAAGAAGCAAACCTGAAGATGAATATTTTAATGTGAGTCAGTCTTTAGATTTTGATTACATTTCAAGTACACAAGGCATTTTGTGTAATATTAAACCACTTAGACACTTCTATAATAATATAGACAGCATTCCTGCTTTAAGTAATTCCATTAACAATGCTTTATTAAGTTCAGTAAGAAATTTCTCAGAAATCAATCATTATTCATTTCGATTATTAGGATTTAGTGCTGGTGGCTTTGGTCCACCAATAATTCCGACCAATCATTTAAAAATAGAGAATGAATATGATTTAAAAAACACGATTCTGGAAAAACATCTATGGTTCCATATTAATGATTATAATGAATGGAATAAATTACCATTTCAGTTTAGAAAAAAAATTATAGAACTATACTTAATTTTAGATATCTCAATACCTATTTTAAATAATCTTAACCAACCTTTTATAGAGTATTTAAATTCCAAATCCATAAAAGGCATCCAAGAAACTTACGTTGAGATTATGAATCCATTTATCAGTAAGGAAATTACAGATTTTGGTGTTCTAAATCTTTTAAATCAATATGATCTGCGAAAACTATCATTTGCTTCGCGACTAATAAGTCATGAAATTAACGATTTCCAAAAATGGAAAAAATTTGAATTTTCGCATGACTTTAATAAATGTAAGATTAGAACCAAGTATGGAGATATTCTAATTAATGGGACAAAAACCGATACTACAATAAATAATTCCTTAATAATTATAGATTTAGGTGGAGATGATTACTACTCAGGAAATATTGCAAGTCCGGTAACACAAGAAATTCCGGTAAGCATAGTAATAGACTTTAAAGGCGATGATTTATACGATTCAAAAAGCAATTTTATAGCTTGTGGAATTTTAGGAATCGCGGCGCTGATTGATCTGGGAGGAAACGATCAATACAGTTCAGGTTCTCCAGGGATGGCTTTTTCATTATTTGGAGCATCAATTTTATTTGATTATGATGGAGATGATTTCTATGAAGCTTATTCTTCTTATTCTCAAGCTTCTGCTTTATTTGGCTCCTCTTTATTTATCGATCAAACCGGTAATGATTCTTATTCTTGTATGTCGTATTCTCAAGGATTTGGTGGTACGATGGGAGTCGGTCTTTTTTTGGATACCAAAGGCCACGATACTTATAATCACATAAAATCCGAAATTAATTCTAATGAGTTACCCAGTTTTGTGCAAGGATCTGCAAAAGGCAGATGGGCTGAAGCAACAGATGGCCATAGCCTTTCTGGTGGTATTGGGGTTTTTATTGATAATTTAGGCAATGATATATACAATTCAGCTACTTTTTCACAAGGAGCTTCTTATTATTTTGGATTAGGTTTGTTCCGCGACAATTCCGGTGATGACGAATACAATGCCATTAGCCACAGTCAGGGATATGCTGCACATTTTTCTTTAGCAAGTTTTAACGAATCCGATGGAGATGATGNGTTTACAATTCGAAATAAAATAAGTCTGAAATTACACAAATTATTGGAAGCGGGCGAGATTTTTCTGCAGGAGTTTTCATAGATCATAATGGGAATGATCAATATTCATTTGGAAATAGAAGTCTCGGAATTTCAGATATGAGTGGTATTGGTGTAATGATTGATAAAAAAGGAAATGATCAATACTTTTATTATAAAAATCAAATTTATGCTACTTCAGGAAGCTATGGAAAATCCTTTCCCATTTCAAAAACACTTAAAGATTCCAGAATTTATATAATCAAAGATATTTCCGAGGCCATATTTAAAGATACTAACGGTAACAATTCATTTAAAGTTTTCCCAATCAATTAAATAAAAGGGCTGCCTGAAGATTGACAGCCCTATCAACTCCTTATGAACCTAAAATTTATTGCTTCGTAAAGCTAGGAGTAAAAATATCCCAATCCCAACCTTCAGCTGGGAAGTACATCATCATAAAGTCAATTTCAAAATTGTTATTCTCGAAAAGAGTTCCCGTTAAATCCGCAGAAATCATTTCTAAATTTGCATTTGAATTATAAAGTAGTGTTGATCCATATCCATAAACATCACCTAAGTCTTGTTCGTAAGGTATAGTAACGGTTAAATTATCAAAATCAAGAGTTGCTTCAATAGCTACATCTGAACCAGCAATTCCTGTTATCAATAAAATATTCGGATCTGTTGCGTGAGCTTCTGTGGTTACTGTCCAGGATTCATCCCAGTCGCCCGGTTCATAGTTGCTAACAGCCTCAACATCATAAGTTCCTACAAAATCTGACATTCTTCTTGCTCTCCACTTCGCAAAATCTATTGTAACCTCCTCATAACCTCCATAAAGATAACCTAAGTACTGATCAGTGAATTGTAAGCTTACGGAGTAATTTACATCTTCTGTTAAGCTTGCTAAATCAAACGTAAGTCGGACCATAACCGTATCCGATTCATCAAAATCTATTAAGGTTTTATCCATGGTAATCCAGCCTGCATTTGTTCCTTCGGCTGCTACGAGCTCTATTTCTGCTTTTGAACCTGCAACATTAATGCTATTATGTATGACCGGAATATCAATAAAATTTTGATCTTGCTTAACACTAAAGAAGTAGAATTCTTCGACGAAACCTGCAGAATCGCCAATTTTTGTCATCATGTGTTCTTCTTCACATGAAGAAAACAACAATGCAAAAATTATACTTGCTATATATATAAATCCTTTTGTTTTCATATTTATGTACATTTTTTTGGTTTTAGTTATTAAGGATTTTGATCTGTAGAATAGTCCATATTAATGTTTCCATCAAATTCTTTTTGTGGAAGCATCATGATCCATTCCCAAGATTCAGGATCAGTTATCGTTAACTGTATTGAATGATTCGAACCCGCATATGCTCTGTCAAATCCTGTTTTTAGTCTCTGGATATCAAAGATTCTAAAGCCTTCGCCCCATAACTCTATTCTTCTCTGCAGTATTATAAAATCGATCAAGTTGTTAACTGGTCCGGCTGTGCCTAAGCTTAGCGCATTCCCATCAGGAATCGCCCCCAGAGAAGCAGCAAAATTAGGATCTTTATAAGCTATAGCAGTAGTTAATAGGTTTCGTGCTGAAGTATAATTTGTCAACATACATTCAGCCTCAGCTTGAATTAAATACATTTCGGCTAACCTCATATACAATAAGTCTGATGCCCAACTACCTTCCTGTTCAATTCTGAATTTTAATTGGTTATATCTAAAATCAGGACCTGTTGAATTATCTGCTGATGTTGTTGGATCAACAAACCAATCTTTACGCACGTCATTATTTCCAATTTGATCATATAACCAACTAGAAGCACATTTTCGAGATTCTTCTGCATAACCTCCTGCACCGGCATCCATATGAGCCCAGAATGAAGAAGATGATAATGTTTGCTCGTTATTAATTTCCGAGCCCCACATCCATTCTGGGTTAGTAACAGAATTAAATCCGGCTACTACATCGTCAGTTGACATTAAGCTTGAACTTGTATTAGTAATTGCTAAGCCTGCATGTGTAGCAGCATCACTCCAGTTTTCCTGAGTTAAGGCAACCCTGGCTTTTAACCCATGAGCAACAGCCAAATCAATGTGCGAAATATGCTTTTTTGCTGAAGCATTTTGAAATACAGTAATGGCCTGATCCAAATCAGCATTAATTTGCGTATATACTTCTGTAACTGTTCCTCTTCCTTTACCTTCTGTTTGATTATTTGAAGGATCAGTATAAATTGGCACACCAGGATCATTTTCATGACCAACGTAAGTTCTTTGGTATAATCTAATCAAATTAAAATAGCAGCTGGCGCGAAATGCATAAGCCTGCGCTTTTATACTATTTCTATCTGCTTCATCTCCAGTAGCATCATCAATATTTGCAATAATATAGTTAGCGGCATTAATAAATTGATAATGCATATTCCACCAGGAATAAGGTCTGTCACCAGTACTATTTACTTCACCACGAACCCAGTAATTATAATCATACCAGAACCAGCCTGAACCACCTTCGTTTTGAACCATGTCATCGCCGAATAAATCAGCAGCTAAACCTAAGGCAGCAATTCCAGCATTTTCATGCTCATAATATTCCACCCATTGATTTCCATAAACATAAAATGCACGATAAATTCCATTCAAGGCTGTATAAGCATTCTCAACAGTCTCAAAAACAGTTTCACCACTTGCCTTATTTGTAGGCACAGTTTCTAATCTATCTTCGCTACAGGATATTAGTATGAAGATAAATATTATTGAATATATTATATTTTTCATTTTCATAATTTTTTAAATCTAAAATTTTATATCTATACCTGCAGATAAGGTCTTTAAAGGTACATACTCATAATCCTGATTCCCAGCAAAGTTATATTGCGGGTCCATACCTTTCCGCTTACTAAATAGGGCTAGGTTATCAGCTGTTACAAATATTCTGCAATTTTTCAACTTGATTCTTTCAACCACACTTTCTGGTAAGTTATAACCAAGTGTAATGTTTTTAATGCTTAAGTAAGATGCATCTATTAAACGATCATTTGTAGCATAATTTACCTGTCCATGAACCAGTCTAGGCACATCTGTTACATCACCTGGCTCTTGCCATCTTCTTTTAACATCAACATGAAAGTTATCTCCGGCATCACGTGTTGAAAACAGTGAACTATACACATTATCGTATACATAACCACCTACAGAATAAGTTAAGAGAATGCTTAGATCAAATCCTTTATATTTGAAAGAATTGCTTATGCTTCCATAAAAATCAGGTATTCTGCTTCCTTGAATCTCCTTATTTGCACCTGCTTCATTATAACTATTAGTTATATATTCACCTGTAATATTACCATCGTCATCTCTTTCTTTGATTAGATATAGTTGATCACCTGTGGCTGGATCAACCCCTGCAGATGTTGGCAAATAGAATGAATTGATGGGTTCTCCAACTTTGATAATAAAGCTTCCGCTTACTATCTCCTGGCCTTCTGTAACTAACTCAGTAACCTCGTTTCTAACAAAACTTAATTGAGTTCCGAATGTCCATTTAAAGTCTCCTTTAAAAATGTGAGCTGTTAAATCAAAATCCATTCCTTTATTTACCATTTCTCCAATATTATCCCAATATCCATTAAATCCAGTTGAAGTAGCTAATGGTCTAAATAGTAATAAATCGGAAGTAGTTTTTTGGAAGTATTCTGCACTAAAAGATATTCTATCAAATAAATATGATTCTAAACCAATGTTAAAGTTCTTGTTTTTCTCCCATTCTACTGCTTTGTTTTCTAAAGACTCTAACCAAACTCCTCCGTAGGATGCGTTTGGATATTCTGAAGAATAAAAGCTTTGCCATATAAAGTAATTTGATGGATTATCATAATAATCTTGTGAGCCATCATCCAAATGAAGTATGTTATCGTTTCCTTGAGATCCATAACTTGCTTTTAAAGTCATGTTAGTAAGCCAATCGAAACTTTGCATAAAGCCTTCTTCACTAACTCTCCAAGAAGCCCCTGCAGACCAAAACTGTCCCCAACGATAATCAGTTTGGAATCTTGAAGAACCATCTGTTCGCCAACTAAATGATAAATAATATTTATCAGAATAATCGTAATTTAATCTGCTTAAGTAAGATTCAACTCTATAATTATGTGTGTATGAACTTGCGCTAATTGTTGTTGCAGCTCCATCTAACTCAGTTAAACCTTCGAATAAATAATTTTTTTTTAAGGCATTGAATCTTGCATATGAATAATCATAGTATTCATGGCCAGCTAATAAATCAAAAGTATGTTCTCCGAATGATTTATTATAATTTAATAGTTGGTTAAAAGTATAGCTTAGTGTTCTGAAATTGGTTTTATCACCATATCCATTAACAGCTTTGCCATCACCATGTATAGGATTATTATATTCTAATCGATCTCCTCCTCTGTAATCAAATCCAAAGTTTATTGTGAATTTTAAATCTTTGATCAAAGGAATGTCTTTATCCGTATCTAAATCAAGGTATATTCTACTGCTTAAGTTATCATTGTTCACTGAATATGAATCGTCATATAATAAAGCGACACTATTATAACCATTAGCATATGGTCTGGTTTCTCCATAATCAAAAACTTTATTGCCTTCTGAATCGATAACTATACTTCCATCCGCATTTCTTTCATAAACTGGATAAATAGGCGCTATCGCTAATGACGAAAACCAAATATTATTATAGCTTGTACCTCTATTTGTAAGATAATTTTGTTCAGTTAATGAATAGTTTGTATTCATACCCACTTTCATCCATTCTTTTAATTTTGAATCAAGGTTTAATCTGGCTGAATAACGATTAAACTCCGAATTAGAAACTATTCCTTTATCATCAAGATATCCTAATGATATCAAATATTGACTTTTTTCATTCCCTCCTTTAATACTTAGCTGATACTCCTGACGTAAATTATCATCACGCAATGTTTCGTCAAACCAATTATCATGATATTTCAAATTCGCATTGCTTACAATTTTTCCGGTTGTTGGATCAATCAATAGTTCAGAACTAACGTCAAATGGGTTGTAGACTTCACCTCCTAAACGCTCCATATAACTTTGAGTTGTAGCATCTCCATTCAAGGCTAAGGTAATTGCTTCCGATTCACTTAAACTATTATTAAGCATAAATGAATTTTTATAAGACTCAAAGAACAGCTCCATATAATCTCTTTCATCTACAGTTTCATAGTTTTCTACTGCTTGTGAAGAGTTTCCAAATGTGACTTTAAAATTAACTTCAGGTTCTCCCTCTGTTCCTTTTTTTGTGGTAATAATTACAACACCATTGGCTCCTCTGGCTCCATACAGAGCAGATGCAGAAGCATCTTTTAATACAGACATGGACTCTATATCGTTTGTATTAATGCTGTTAATATTTCCATCGTAAGGAATACCATCCACTACGTAAAGAGGATTGTTAGAAGCATTAATCGATCCGAAACCTCGGATTCGAATATTCAGATCAGAACCCGGTTGACCACCACCTGAAGTAGTTTGTACCCCAGGAACAACGCCTTCTAATGCTTTAGTTGCTGAAGCTACCGTTCTGTTTTCTAGAATTTCGTTATCAACCATTTTTGCAGAACCTGTAAAAGATTCCTTTTTACTTGTACCATAGGCGACAACAATAACTTCATCCATTTCAAGAATGTCTTCATCCATGATAACATCAATAACAGATCTGTTATTAATAGGAACAACCACCTCTTGCATACCAATAGCAGAAAAAACCAGGTTCTCTGCGTTACTTGGTACCATCAAGCTATATGTACCTTCAAAACTCGTTGCTGTACCTACATTTTCCATATCTTGTACAACAATAGACACTCCAGGAACAGGCAATCCATCAGCTGAACTAGTCACTGTTCCGGTAATTTGCACTTGTGCCTGCAAGACTTGGAAACTTGCACATAGCATAAGTACAAGAAAAAATTTAAGTTTTTTCATAAATTAAAATTTTAGGTTTATAATATTCACATAGTCAATTGAAAATAAATCAATTGAAAACAATGTCTTTTAAAAGAATTACATATGTAATTCTCAACTGGTGGGTTTTAGGTCAATTCGTTTGGGTTCTTAAACTGTTAACATATAGCAACATATAATGTGCCATTCATTATTTCCGTTTGATTATGAGCTGTTTAACCATTTTTCGAGAAGTTTCTACAAGCATCATAACGTCCGATTTCGTTACACACCTGTTCGAATTCATACGTTTTTTTTGCCTACTCATATTTGTGTAGTATATTTTACTATTATATAGTTGATATATAGTTTTTTTTGCTTCCTTATAAATATTATGAAGAAAATATAATGTAAAACTAATACTGTATTTAGTGGATGGTTCTATTTTAACATAGTATGAATCATCAATTATGTATAAACTCTTAATATCCATATAATAGTGGATAGTCCTCAACTAATATGGTGTAAATTTCCCCATTTGTTGAATCTTGTTTTGCCGCTAAGAATGGAGCTCTTGAATTCCTTTCTCTTAATCTAATCACAGACCAATCATTTGGTGGTATCATTGCATGGTTACACAATCTTATTTCGTACTTATCATTTAATAAGGTGAAGTGTTCGACTATAAGAATTCCAGGGTAAGTAGAATACACAGACCACCTTGTTTCATTAACGATTTCAATATTTGGATATTTATTATTCAACCAGTTAATATAGTTATTCATTTTAATGTCCGCCAAATCACTTAATTCAGACATACTTGTCCAATCAATTATTTCAACATCTAATAAAAGTATTTCTCTATAATTACCTCTTGTTGCAACAATCGAAATTCTATAATTGGAAATGGGAATATCAATTTCAGGTTCTATTAATACTTCAAAAACATTGTGATTGCTTAAACCATCCTGAGAACACAAATAAGCGTTAAGCTCTTTTTCACAATGTATTTCAAGATTTATATCATCTGTATGATTCGGCGTATCTATTAGTTCAAATATAAATAATCCGCCTCCACCAGGATAACTTTTGATTGAATTGTATGAAGACTGAATTCTGAATGAGTTATCTATAATGTCTTGCTCATTATTTGATTCACAAGATATTAATAATATTCCTCCAAAAAGCATTATAAAACAAAGTCTTAGAATTATTTTCATAACTATTAAATTATATACCTCACTTATCTTGCTTTAACCTAAATATGTCTTAACCCTTTTTAACTTTTCTTTGCTTCTGAGGTAAGAGTGCATAGTCTAAAATGAACTATGCAAAAAGCACTCCACTATGAAATTATGAACTTGTTAATAACATTCTGTTCCCTTAAGAGCATGCGAAATGCTAAAAATTACTGTCGCCAAATTGTTGCATTGCCAATTGTATCATCTCTTGATGATGCAGATGTTTTAGTTATAATACACTTTATTAGTATTAGTTTTTAATATATCATTTGTAGAGCTTATTCTTTACTGCACCTTAAATTTTTTAGTGGCACATTTATATCTCCCTTGATAGTCTATTCCTATCACATGAACTTCGTAGATACCTTTCATATCCGAAGTATAGAATGAAATCTGTTTTTCATTTTTTTCATTAAAAGTAACACGAGGATTCCAATATAAAATATTCCTGCTATCGGGAATTTGAATGGGGAATTTATCACTTATTGCATGGTTTGTGCTGTTTGATAAAAACTTATAGTTTAGAAATACACCTGACTCTGGCAATTTTATTCCAGCAAAATCATTTTTCACTGATAAAACATTTAAAATGCCTCCATAAATAACATTTCCTTTCAGATATGGATCCTTTTCGATATCAATTCTATAAATATTGCTGGGCTTCAATTTCAATATATCCTCTATTTTCTCTATCGGCACATAGTCAATCATAACTAAAGGATCATATATTTCCATTTCAGGTCGGTCTCCTAAAATTTTTATCCTTTTTCCTCCTTGCAAATTCTTAAAACGTACATCAAAAGATAGTAATTCAGAAAAGTAATCTTCTAACTTAGGTAGCCCAATGTAATCCTTAAAGTAAATCATTATATCCGGTTTACCATAAAACGGGATGGTATCAGAATCTAAATTACTATGATCTGATGGTAAATTTGGTTGATCAAAATAATCACTAACCCTATTGTTTATAATAAAAGAATAAATTAAGTTCTTTTCTTCATTTGTTAAGTGAAATGCTGGATTAGGCAAAACAACAGGCTTTGTGCAGAAATCATTTTCAATCAATATTCTGTTTTCTTTGTCGGAATTTCCAACACTAATAAAAATATCGTGATTTCCATATATGTCGGCAAAATCGTAAGAAAAATAATTACTTGTATCTTTTTGGAAGGGATAAAAGATATTTTTCTTTTCACTAAGGATTGTTAAATTGATTATATCCTTTGAAAAATCTGAGCTTGAAGTACCTTGGTTAATAATTCCTCCCAGGGTTATCCCTTCTGTTTCAGGAAGGTATTTACTTTTAAATTCTGATCTTGATTTTTGTAATATTTTTTTGATATAATCCTCACTAATATTGAAGTTGAAGTAATAAGTTGAATCGGACTCACCATAGTTTGTATAGTAATTTATTTCATCTAAGTTATTTTGTGGATAATTAACTGATAGCTTATCTGGTTTATTAGATATTGGATCAGAATCAAGGCTTTTTTCAGAAAGAAATAGGTTGATTCCAATCTTAGAAAGATCTGTATCTGCAGGAATCTTATACAATACAGCACTCATAAGTGGCTTAATAGATTCGTAATTTTCTATTCTTACTTCATTAAACTCCCCGAATTGATTACTAAAAATAACGGTATGCGGATCATAAGCATTTTCGGGGGTAACCATTACAGTAATATCTGCCAAAGAATCTATCATTGGATTCGTTATCTTCAAAACAGCTTGTTCTCTGGTTAGAAACACCGACTTATTAATATCTATAAGCATATTGATATCAGAATCTGATAATACCTCCAATTTGCTTTCCTTTAATATTTCCTCAGCATTTTGAAAAGTTGGTGTTCTTTCCGGGTTAAATATTTTTATCGTACTATAATCATATGCTTTAGGGCCAAATTTCCTCATATATTTAGTATAGGCCCTAATATAATAGTAACCCGAAGTTGTATTTTTAGGTATAGTAAGAACCCCAGAACATTTGTTATTTGAAACTTTAAATTTTGCCCCAATAACTTGATCACCGAATGGTGTTACAATTTCTACGTACATAACTTTACTTAAAGCTAATTCAGGATAGTCACTACTTATGATTGATACAGAAAAAAAGATGTTCTCACCACTTATATATAGAGTTCTATCACTTACAACAACAGTTCTTTCCGAATAGTTTTGCAACAATTGTCCAAATATTAAATTTGGAATTAACATGAATAATACTAATAAGTTTCTTCTTGTCATTTTCTTAAAATTAAAAAGGCCAATAATCTGGTTTAATGGTGTCTCCACCAATCACAGTGCAATCAACACATACATCAGATAATCTATACCAAACAAAATTTTGATTTAACAAATAGACTGTATTTCTATTATCTTGCATCAAATATCCTAATGAAATTTCTTGAGGTTCACAAGGCATATCTGGATTTAAGCTTAAACCTTCAAAATTTCGTATCGATATTCTTTTAGTATTAACTCCAACAACAGAAAAATAGCCTAAAACCAATTGGTCGGGATTAGTGATATTGTGAAGATTTCCTTCAACCAACTGAGGTTGTGTGTCATATAATCCTCCAGAATTATTCGTATTTTTAGCTAATTGATTATAATAATTATATGCATCTTCAGAAATTGAAAGCTGTTTTATATTTAAACTATATCCATGAATAGGCTTAAGGGATGTATTTAAAATGTGATGTAAAGAATAACCATGATATATATTCTCGGTTAAATTAGCGGTTGACATAACAAAAAACTCAGGAACCTTTTCAATAATCCAACAATTTCGTTTTGAATAATCAGGAGGTTCTAATCTATATAAACCTCTACCATCTAAAATCCAAGTAATTGGGAACGATGCCTGATGCTTCCATGTTTCCTCAGCCTCATATTTAATATAATGTGTATTCGAGTTTGTTCCATTATAATCAATATAAAACTGAACGCCAGGGATAGCTTCCCCTGGTTCTACATGATAAAAATTCTCAACCTTATAATAAATTGAATCAATTTCAGGACAAACCCTTAAGGTATCGTATTCAGAACTTATTAGTTGTCCATCTTGAGTCACAATATCCATTCTAAATGCAGTGCCATTATGAAGGTATTCTTCTTCAATATTCACAACATAAATACCATTACCAAATTCCAATCCCTGGAAAACATTGTTCTTATCATCATAAATTTTAACGTCGCAATTTAAAACACCAAATTTTTGATCTGGATTCTGGAGTTTAGAGGCTTTTCGAACAGTAACATATTGAGGGCCCGGGTTATTTGTAATTTCAGCTTCTATCACCAATAATGAAGCATGTTCATTTTTAATGCCTGGATCATATTCCTCGATACAAGAAACGAACATTAGAAATAATATGGTTATAACTTTTATTTTATTTTGATGCATAATTCCCAAATTTAAACAACCAGGTAATAGTGAAAAAAGGCGTGCCAATAACAGAATATTTATAAGCTTTTATTTCATCTTCCTCAGACTTAAAATATACAGAATATGCATTTTCTCTACCTGTTACATTATAAATGCTTAACATCCATGAGCTATGGAACAGCTTATTCTTTTTTAAGCTTCCTTCAAGACTTAACGAAACATCTGTTCTAAAGTAATTAGGAATCCTATATTGATTTCTTTCATAATAATTTATAATTGGCACTTCATCGATATAATAAACAGATACCGGATAAGTCGCTGGCCTGCCATCTTTATAAGTTATAACTGTTGACAAAGTAATTCTTCTTGAAACTTCGTAATTTAAAACAGCATTGAAAACATTTGGAATATCATAGTTGGAAGGGTACTTTTTCCCAAAATTAATGTCTTCCCAATCATTAGGTCCATCTACCTGTACAAAAGATCTTGAATAGGTATATGATAACCAACCATTCAATTTACCAGATGTTTTTTTAAGGTAGAATTCCGCACCATATGATTCCTGTTTTCCTTGTAAAACTTCATTTTCAATGATTGGATTATTTATAAAATCAGCACCATCTTTAAACTCTGTCAAGTTCCTGGTTTTTTTATAAAATAGCTCAATAGAAGCTTCTAATTTTTTGGAAGGAATATCTCTAAAAACACCCAATGATATTTGATTACTTTTTGATGGTTTGATATGGTAATCAGCCAATTTCCATTGTGTATTTGGAGCAACAGTAATTGTATTATTTAACATCGACAGATTTTGACTCATCTGATTAAATGCTATTTTAATAGATCCTTGATCATCTGTTTTAAAGTTTAATGAGAGTCTAAACTCTGGAGTATGGTAGAACTTAATTAATTCATTTCTTTTATATTTCAATGTGTCGTTAATAAACTCTTCTACTAATGGCCTGTTTTCATCATATAAATAAACCTCAGCTTCTCCCATTGGTGCAAAAACTGAATATCTTATTCCTGCGTTTACGGTCAGACGTGGTGTAATTTCATAACTATCAGATAAATAAATAGCTCCTTCAAATCCCTGCTCATTCCCATGATCAATATTTTGCCTTAACGATTCTGAATTTAATGGTGAAACTAAGCCTCTATCCAGTTGATAATATATTCCACTAAATCCATATTTTAAATAATTACTTCCTACCTGATGGTTGAGGTCTGCTCTGAACTCATAATGCTCTATGCTGTAATTATGCTTATATGCTAATGAAGGTTCCTGCATATCTTCTGTTTCAAACGAATACTGCGAACCAATCAAAGAAAAATCCACATTCAATGTATTATTAAAAATGTGTTGTACACTTATTGAGGCTCCCTTGTTTGAATAGCAATATTTATTAATGTCCGAAAGATCAAATTGATCATTACTGATATAAGCAAATGTTGAAATTAGCGTCTTTTCAAAATCAAAATTTAAACCAAACGAAAAATCATTGAAATTCGCACTACTTTTACTTATTGTTGGATCTTCAATTTTAGATAAAATCCAATCCGAATATAGTGATCGACCACTTAATAAAACGGAATTTTTTCCATTTTTTATTGGTCCCTCCAATGTTGCATAAGCTGATATAGGATTAACGCCACCATGAAAACCAAACTCGTCTTTATTTCCTTGTTTTGCCGATATATTGAATACCGACGAAAGTCTTCCTCCATAATTAACAGGAACATGTCCTTTGTAAATTTCAAAATCCTTAATTATATCTGAGTTAAAAGCCGGAAAGAACCCAAAAACATGAGAAGTATTATAAATTGGAATGTTATTTATGTAAAAAGCATTTTGATCAGATTGTCCTCCTCTGACGCTTAGGCCCGATGAGCCCTCGCCAACACTAACAATACCTGGTAATGTTTCAGAAACTTTTATTAAATCTCTTTCACCAACCATAACAGGCAAAGATCTAATTGTCTTAGCGGTTAGCTTTTCCAGTCCTGGATCCTTATATCTTACATCAAATTGTTTGTCTCCTTTTATAACTGCCTCTTCAAGAGCAAAAGAAGAACTTTCTAGCTGAATATCGATCTTATCGTCTGAATAAACATTAAGCTGATATTTT
>PKTC01000487.1 GCA_002869305.1 Marinilabiliales bacterium | reverse complement strand
TTAAAAATTAATTTGAAATATAACCTTGTTAGAAAGTATTGGTAATCCAACGGTTTAGTGTACACGAACACTTTTGCTAAGTTGCTAATTAGTAAACAAATTGCTATCTTCCAATTGATTTAAGGTTATATAAATAATGGATAGAGCGCAAACTCCTATTGTTTCTGTTGATAATCTCTTATTTCCATATAACAACCGTAATTTGGATACAAGATTAAGTAAATTGACTATTTACTATTAGTTAAGAGTTGTTCTACTTTGTAAAAGAAAAAATGACCAGAATCTATGAAAAGTTCAAAGCAAAAGTAATTTGTATACAAAGTCGAAACAATTAGTGAACTGCATGAAATGGCAGGTTTCGAGAAACCTAAACATCCTTTGGTTACTATTATCGACTACTCTAAAGTGAATGTTGAAAACTCTGTTAAATCGGGCAGTTTCGTTTGCAGTTTTTATACAGTAAATTTTAAAAAGAATTGCGATTTTATTTACGGAAAACAAGCTTTTGATCACCAGGAGGGAACTTTACACTGTACAGCTCCTGAACAGCTTATTCGATTTGACAATACAAATGAAAATCGCAATACCGAAGGTTGGGGACTATATTTTCATCCTGAATTAATAAGAAATACTGCGCTTGGAGAAAAAATAAAAGATTACAGCTTTTTCCTCTACTCCGAAAATGAAGCATTGCATCTCTCAGATCAGGAAGAAAAAACCCTTTTAGCCATTTTAAAACAAATGGAAAATGAATACAACACCAATATTGATCATTATTCACACGATTTAATCATTTCCAATATAGAATTGCTGCTTAACTATTGCAAGCGATTTTTTGCTAGGCAATTTATTACACGAAGGAATCATAACAAAGACATTATCAGCAGGTTTGAAGAATTTATCACGGATTATTTTGAATCGGATAAGTTGAAAAACCATGGAATGCCTAACGTAAAGTTTTGTGCCGATACAATGAATCTTACTCCGAATTATTTTAGCGATATGCTTAAAAGTGAAACAGGAATGAATACTCAACAACATATTCATCATCATTTGTTGGAGAAAGCAAAAACCCTTTTAGTAAGCTCGGATAAAAGTATCAGTGAAATAGCTTATGAGCTGGGTTTTGAATATCCTCAAAATTTCAGCAAACTATTTAAGAAAAAAGTTGGCATGTCGCCAACATTGTATAGATCGGCATAGGATCATAAAGATTCTGATGCTGTTAAAAAGAATACATCTATTGTAATATAATCGAAACAAAAAATTAAAAACAATGAAAACAAAAACAAACATACTGTCCGGTTCTAACGCGCAGTTTCAAAAAGTTGCAAAAGTGACCGGATTATTATTTATTTTAAATCTTATACTTCCATTATTTAATTATAGCCTGTTACTTGCACCTCTAAATGTGGAAAACGATGTAATTGCAACAGCTAAAAATATAATGGAGAATGAATCTCTTTTTCGAATCGGCATAACGATTGAATTACTCCTTTCAGTTGGGCTGGTCATGTTGGCTGTATTCTTGTATAACATTTTAAGTGGAGTGAATAAAAACCTGGCTCGCCTTGCTTTATCAATTAAGGTAGCCGAAGCAGTATTAATGGCCGTTACTGTTCTTATTCCACTTGTAGCACTTCAGATGGTAAATGGCAGCGAAGGTCTATCCATTTATAATCAGGATCAATCGATTTATCCTGTCGGAGTTATTTTTAATTCACATACGGCTTTAACTTCCATTCCAATGTTTTTTCTTGGAATTGATATGATCCTGTTTTCTTATTTATTTTTAAAGTCAAGGTATATACCAGCTTGGATTTCTATATTAGGAATTATTTCTTTTGCGCTTATATTTATTCATGCTGTTATGTTTATCATCGCGCCAACGTATGCGAAACTACCTGTGAGTCAGTTTATTTTTTGGACTCCAAGTGGAGTATTCGAGATAATCGCAGGTCTTTGGCTTTTGGTTAAGGGAATTAAAAACGATCGATAAACTAAGCATTATGAAAGCAGTAATTTGTGAAAAATACGGTCCGCCGGAAGTTCTTACACTAAAAGATCTTGAGAGGCCAGTTCCAAAAGATAATGAGGTTGTAATAAAAGTGCATGCTTCAAGTGTTAATGCGGCAGACTGCAACATTCGTGGATTAACTTATATACCATCAGGATTAGGATTCCTTGCCAGACTCATGTTGGGGTATAACAAGCCGAAGATAAGTGTTATGGGCTCTATCTTTGCAGGTATAATTGAAGAGGTGGGTAAAGATGTTCAAAATCTCAAACAAGGAGATGAGGTTTTTGGAACCAGTCCCGAACTAGGTGCTTATGCTGAATATATGTGTAAAAACGAAAATAGCACGATTACCAAAAAACCTGTAAATATAAACTTTGATCAGGCAGCTACAGTTCCTTATGGAGCCCTAACCGCTTACTATTTTCTAAGTGATCTTGCCAAAATAAAAAGCGGGCAAAAGGTTTTAATTAATGGTGCTTCTGGCGGCGTTGGTGTATATGCAGTTCAATTAGCACATTATTTCGGTGCAGAAGTGACCGGTGTTTGCAGTACTTCAAACATGGAATTTGTAAAATCATTAGGAGCAGATCATGTTGTTGATTATCAAAAAGAAGATGTAGCACATAGAAATGAGCGATGGGATATAATTTTGGATGTTGTGGTGGGAAAAACTTCATTTTCGCGTTTTAAAAAGTCTCTCAACTCAAATGGATATTATCTTGCTGTAGCGGGGGGTCTGAAAGATATGCTGATGATGATGTGGACTTCTCTTAGGGG
>PKTC01000268.1 GCA_002869305.1 Marinilabiliales bacterium | reverse complement strand
CAGTATATAGTGTCCGGTTCGCAGCTGTAACATCATTAGCCTGAACAAAGCCATATTTATCCTGCCAGGTCCAGGGGTTAATTACGCTTCTATGCATTTGTTTAACATCCTTTTTTTGATTCGATGCATTGTTTTCGCAACTTACCAGGCTTATAAACAATAAGAATGTTATTAGTTTTATTAAATTGAGTTTAAGATTCATAGTATTTAAATAAATTTATCATTAAACACTGTTTGTAATTTTGTTAGATTATGCAGAATGGATTCGTAATGTTTTTCATCTATATCCTGAATCCATTCCTTGTTCCATTTTTGGAACATGGAGCGGCATTCGCTTAACACTTTTTCTCCCTTAGGTGTTAATTCTAGCCAGGAAGAGCGTTTATCGTCTTTCGTTTATGTAAGCTTAATCAGTTCCATGTTTTGTAATTTCTTAATTACCTTAGAAACATGCGCACGTTCCAGTGCCAGGCGATTGACCATATCTTTCTGTTTTACTTTTCCAGCTTTCCCAATTTCGAAGAAAACGGAGAACTGTTGATGGTTAAGTTCAAAAGGCAATAACATTCTATTGCTTTTACGCTCAAGCATTCCGCCAATATTCATTAATTTACCGATAATAATGGCTGCTAGTTCTGTTTTATCCATATTTCTTTATATTTGTTTCCATGCCAACAAAGATACAATAAAAATAGTTTCCACGGAAACAAAATACGTATTTTTTTATTTTTTTTTATAAAGTTTGTTAATCCTTTATTTGTAGTGCAATAAACTGGGGTATAAAAACAAAAGAACAAGTATAAGTGCTTGTGCTAATATCTGGTTGAATTATTTTGTGTTTGTCTGAGCTTATATGAGAGCAAGTCCATATGACATGGGAATGCTGAAATTTTCCATTCCCTTGTATTTTTCAATTCGCTGAATAGTTTTTTCGCCTTGCACTTTTACCTTATTGTACAATTCATCAAAGTTATTAAAAACCTGAACAGTATCAATTTTTTTTATTAATCTGGGCTTGCATTTTTCAATGGCATTCCAGCTATTGGTTGCTTTAAGCTCTTCGTCGGTTATATATGCCCACTCTGAACTTGGCCAGTGATCAGTGATTAAAACATCGGGGCTCATGCTTAATGCGTGATGAATTGCCAGTTCGGGATTGGGAATTTCATGTAGGCAAAAATCAAACATGAGTACATCGCCTTCTCGTTTAAAGTCGTAAAAATCACTGTGTATGAGTGTAAGTTTATCGGTCAGATATTCCTTTTCAATACATTCCTTCAGAAAATCTAATGTAGCTTTGTCTGAGTCGACCGCTACCACCTCTTTGGCTTTATACGCATATTCGTAAAACTGACCACCTGCACCTATAGATAATACTTTTTTGTTATCGAATGTATAAAAAGCCAATAGGTTGTCTATCATTTTTTGTAAATCCGTTGCCATGATATTTTATTTTTAATTTATAAATACATTTTCCTCACCATCTTCAGGTATTATCAATTGTTCTCTGCTAACATTATTTTTATCGGCATATTCCCGCAGTTGCTTTCTTGTAACAGTAATATGATCAAGAGAATCCATGTGAGTTGCTATTACAATACTTTCTGGTAGCATCTTACAAACTTCTATGGTCTGGACTTCGTCCATAATGATTTTCATATTTGTCCCTCCGGTTGCACCAGCAGAATGAGCTATTACTATTTTAGGTTTTCTTTTCAATAATACATCTATCACCGAGTCACATAAAATAGTATCACCAATCCAATATAAATCACATTCATCATCTGAACTAAAGTAGAATCCGGATGAAACACCCATCTTCTTCAATACTTCTCCTTCACCATGTTTGCCAATAATCCTATTCATTTCTATGGATCCTAATTGATATTTTTTATGTATTGGACGAATATCTCTAAACCCCATATTTCTAATTTCAGATTCGTTCTCAGTTTGACAAATTACAGGCATTGACTTAACAATATATTGCCTGGCAGTCATATCAAAATGATCTGAATGCAAATGAGAAACTAAAACATATTTTACATTCTCCATTATTTCAGGCAATGACATTGGTAAGTCTGTTGTTGGATTCTTAGATTTTCCTGTATTGGAAGGCAAGCTGAATTTGGCAGCAAAATATGGATCAATTAAAATTTTACTACCAGAATAATCTAAAGCAATCGTTGCATTTCTTATTGTTTTGATTCTCATAGCGTTTAATTTACATGATTCATTTGACCAGAATAGATTTATTCATAATTATCACCATTACATATAGATTCTAGAATTTCAATCTGGTTTTCATAGCTTACGGTAAATCATACTCCATTATCTTGGCGGTTTCTTTAACTCCTTCTATTCCGAATAAATTTTCAATAATATAGAACGACATGTTAATTACCGCAGAAATACCTCCCGAAGTAAGGATTCTTCCTTCATCGACGAATTTCACATTTCTAATTACGTTTATGTTTGGGTATTCATTTTCAAGTCTCTCCAAATCCATCCAATGAGTTGTGGCCTTTTTATAATCCAAAATGCCTGTTTCTGCTAAAAGAAAAGCACCGGTGCAAACCGAAGCTAAAAAGTCTACTTTCAATTCCTGGTCTTTGATCCAGCGAAGAACTACATCATTGTTTATCTCAATTTGTTCTGCACCATAGCCACCGGGAATTATTAAAATATCCATTTTGGGATGGTTATGTATGGTATAATCAGGAGTAACTTTTAGCCCGTTTCTTGCCACAACGCTTTCACTTGTTTCTCCAATTGTAAATGCCTTAAAAAGTTTCTCATGATTGTTGGTTGACACAGAAAAT
>PKTC01000227.1 GCA_002869305.1 Marinilabiliales bacterium | reverse complement strand
TTTAGGAGCTACCTCTAGACAAGTATTTAAAATAATTGCGATGGAGTATATGCGCCTCATAATAATTGCTAATATTATAGCAATTCCTCTGGGCTTAATGTCTGAAAAAATGGATCCGTCATACTATAAGCCTGATCCTAACTATTCTATTTTTGTTTGGGTCGGAATTCTATCAATAGTTATTACAATTGGCACCATAAGTGTGCAAATTGTAAAGTCATCTTTAGCAAACCCAATTGATAGTTTAAGGTACGAATAACATAACTAAGAACATAAGCCCAAGGTTTTCAACTTTGGGTTTTTTTATTTAGAAATATTCTTCTGTCAATATTTGTATTAGCTTTGTTAAACAAATTTAATTTATAACTGTTTTAATGATTTATGATTGATATTGACAAACGAATAATAGAATTCATTAACAAACATCACGTACTTACGTTAACTACTTCAAATAATAACATACCTTATGCTGCAAATTGCTTTTACGTTTATTCTGAGGAATGTAACATGCTAATTTTTACTACAGATCATAAAACAAAGCATGCGCAGGACGCAATAAATCAGACTCTTGTGGCTGGGTCTATTGTGTTAGAAACAAATGTGATAGGGAAAATTCAAGGAATTCAGTTTCAAGGGAAAATGTACGAACCGAAGGATGTTTTACTAAAACAAGTTAAAGCAAGATATTTAAAAAGATTTCCTGTAGCCATGTTAATGAAAACAAATTTGTGGGTTGTTGAGCTAAGTTTTCTTAAATTTACGGATAATCGATTGGGATTTGGGAAAAAGCTTATCTGGGGTAAAGAAGCATCTGATAATAGAAATTAATATGATATTAGTTACAGGAGGCACAGGATTAGTTGGTTCGCATTTACTTTACGAACTTGCGAAAAGGGGCGAAAAGGTGAAGGCATTAATAAGAAATAAAAGAAGTCTTGCAGCAGTTAAGAAAGTGTTTTCTTTTTATTCTGATCAGGCTGAATTGCTATTTGAGAGCATTGAGTGGGTCATTGGAGATGTATTGGATATGTATTCGCTTAATGAAGCTTTTATGGGTATAAGTAAAGTATATCATTGTGCTGCGATCGTTTCTATCGGAGGTAAAAAGAAAAATGATTTAATTGCAGCTAACGTTACAGGAACTGAATATGTTGTCAATCTGTGTTTAAACCATAAAATTAAAAAGTTTTGTCATGTAAGTTCTATTGCGGCCCTAGGAAATTCATTAAACGGTGAGTTAATTGATGAGGAAACAAGCTGGTCTTCTTCAAAAACCCACTCTGCATATTCTATTAGTAAGTATAAATCAGAAATGGAAGTGTGGAGAGCTGTTCAAGAAGGTTTAAATGCTGTTATAGTTAATCCTTCTGTAATAATTGGTCCTGGATTTTGGAATTCTGGCAGTGGTGCTCTATTTAAAAAAGCTTCTCTAGGAATGAAATATTATACTACTGGTTCAACAGGTTTTGTCGATGTAAGAGATGTTGTTGAATGTATGATTGAACTTATGGAGAATGAAATAACAAACGAAAGATTTATCATTAATTCCGAGAATCTAAACTATAAGGAATTATTTACAAAAATTTCAGAAGCGATAGGAGTTAAGGCTCCCATAAAAGAGGCAACAAAAAATATATTACAAATCGCAGGAGTGTTTGATTCAATCGCAAATAAGATTGGATTAAAAAAGAAGGAAATTACCAGGGATGTTATTAAGGCAAGCATCTCAAAATCAATGTATACAAACTACAAAATAAAAAACACATTGGGTAAAACATTTATATCAATAGATAAAAGCATTGAAGACACTGCGGAAAAGTTAAGAAAAAATTAAAATAGTGTTAACTTATAAATTTATAAGCTTAACTATTTTTATAAGAAATTTAAAATTATGGTAAAAGGAAAAAACAAGAAGAATAAGAAGGGAAAGAAAAAGGTAGGAAATCTAAATAAACAAATATTAACAAACTTGATTATTGGCTATTTTACTAGTAATCCCGATAAAATATATAATTATAAACAAATTGCTAATCAATTTGATATTAAAGATGTTGCTACTCGTGGACTTATTACGGCTATATTATACGAATTGCGCGATAATGGAACATTGGTGGAAAATGCCCGTGGAAAATTCAAACTGATTCAGCAAGGCGGTTATTTAATCGGTAAAGTTCAGTTAACGATGAGAGGTGCTGGATATATTATCTCAGATGAATCCGAGGAAGATGTTTTCATTACTCAATCTAATCTAAATCATGCTTTAAACGGAGATTCTGTTAAAGTTTATTTGTATGCTAAAAAGAGAGGTAAGCAACCCGAAGGTGAAGTAGTGGAGATATTGGAGAGAGCTAATAAGAGTATTGTGGGTGTTGTAGAAGTTTCTAAGAATTTTGCTTTCATGACAGCTAATAGTAAGCAAATGCCATACGATATTTTTATACCATTGCCTAAATTGAATGGAGCAAAAAATGGAGATAAAGTTGCTGTAAAAATCACTGACTGGCCTGAAAAATATAAAAATCCATTTGGAGAAGTTATTGCTGTTTTAGGAAAGCCTGGTGATAATGAAACAGAAATGCATGCTATTTTAGCCGAGTTTGATTTGCCATACTCTTTCGACAAAAAAGTTGAAGAAGCAGCCAATAAAATTTCAGATATAATTAATGAAAAGGATTATAAGGAAAGAAGAGATTTTCGAGATATAAAAACATTCACAATCGACCCTGCTGATGCAAAGGATTTTGATGATGCTTTATCTATTAAACAACTGGGGAATGGGAACTGGCAGGTCGGGGTTCATATTGCTGATGTTACGCATTATGTTA
>PKTC01000457.1 GCA_002869305.1 Marinilabiliales bacterium | reverse complement strand
TGGCATAGTCTACATTGTCTAGCTGAAAAGGCATAGCTATATAAGGTTCCAATATTGCATAACCGAATAAATTTATCCTGATCGATGCACCTAGACTATATATTGGAGTATAATAATTTGGATGAGGATTCCAATAATACCTTATATCACTTGATTCTAACCAGGGAAATTTATCTTTTTTCCATGAAACTCCGGCATCGAAAAATAATATAATATCAGAGAATAAGTAACCTGATTTCATTAAGGAGAATCTTTTTACACCGGTGAAAGGGAATCGCACTTCTGAGTTAAAAACCATTATTTTACTACCAGCTATATTGTTTACATCCAAATAATTTTGGGGAATAGATTCTTCATATTTGTAAAAAGCATTAAAATTATATCCACGTATTAAATATTCATTACCAAGATACAACGGGTATAATTTATTAGCATCTTTACCATACCTTCCATAGTGCATAGCTCTAAATGCCAAGCTAATAGGTTTGAAAAAAAAGTATTTTCTAAGATCTATTGATAGGTTTGTAATATCGTATTCATCAAACATTTTTCCAACCTGAAAACGATATCTATATCCCAGCATGGGAGAAGTTACTCCAAAACTAGAGTTATCACCAACAAATGCAACATAAGCACTTCCAACATTAAACGGATCAGGAACATCTTTTACCTTTTTTTTACTTTGGCCCAGGTAGAAGCCACTTAATGTATAATAATATGTTAAGCTATCGATTCTATAACTATATCTGGAATATGAGATGCCACCTTCAAACCTTAGTTTTGTTGATAGAGGATATTGTGAAAAGAAAGACAAGTTTTCTTCAAATACTCTAATAAGATCATAATTAGTATATTGAATTAATTCTCCTCCAATTGAATCCAAACCAAGGATATATGTCATTCCTCTATAGGGAAAGTGTGAAAAGGAACCACCCCATGTAATTCTATTTTTAGAATTTATGTAAGCTAGCTGTCCGCCGAAATCATATACCTCTCCATTTATATTTAGCATGGTATAAATTTGGTGATGTTTTAACATGTCGCTAAATAGCATGCTTACTCCACCCGAAGCAAAAGTTCCATAAGTACTTTGTGCTACTCCAAATCCATTTGAACCAATATACTCTAACTGAAACTTAGGATCGTAAGCTTGCACTTTAAATGAATCTTCGGGCCAGGTTTTAACATAATTTAGATTATGATCTACAATATTTACGAGTCTTTGTTTTCCCGGGGCTAATGATTCAGCATCCAGATTTACTTCATAAGGATTTACAGGTATTTGCAAGAAATCTTCAGGACTCGCTTTAAAAATTTCGTAATTATCATTTCGATAAAGGGTATAGGCTACGTCACCAGTCTGACTGGAAACGCTATATGCAGGCGCAAGGTCGGTGATTCCACTTATTCCGGTTGCAAATTTGGTTAGTTTAAATACTTCACCAGTATGCAAGTGATATCGATACAAATTTCTTAATCCATCTGCATTGGAAAGAAAATAAAGTGATGAATCGGTAGGTGAATATTGAGGGCTAAATATGTTTGCTCCAGGGAACAAATCATAAATTATGACTTCTTTGGTTTCAAGTTTTAGAACACACAATCGGTATCCTCCATAAACTTGATCTTCAAGCCTGGTATCTGGTCCCCGATCCGAAATGAAGGCTATTTCTGTTCCATCTGTTGACCAGGATGGTTGAAGGTCTGAATAAAGATCATCTGTTAATTGTTCAACTTCTTTTGTTTCTAAATTATATAAATACAAATCGCTTTTACCACGAACCAATCCGTTAAACAATATAGATTTTCCATCGGGTGACCATTCCGGGTTGATCAATCCATCAATGCCATCTATTTGAATTTCCTGTGTTGATTTAACTTTATTTTTTTGAAGATTTACTATAATAAATTTATTCGTTCCCTGGGTAAAGGTTGTTAAAATATATTTAGTACCATCTGGAGACCAGCAGCCTGCTTCTTCAATATAATTAAAATCATCAATATGAGATTTACGTAAGGATGAGGTGAGCTTTGAAATTATTTTTCCAGTCTCAGCATCTGCTAATAAAAGATCTACATTGATTACATCTTTATTGGAAAGAAAGGTAATGTACTTTCCATCGGGGCTTAAAACCGGAGATAAATTTATTTCGCCTCCACTCTCAGTATTAAACATAATATTCCCAACGGGAGAAATAGTATCTTGTAGATATTGATTGTAATGATCTTTTATGGAATTTTTCCACAAAACTGACAAGCTATCTGATTCAAAGCCTAACATGTTTTTAAAAGCATAATCGAAGCCATATTTTAATGATGTAAAAAACAGTGGTTGCATAATATTATCGCCCCACACACCTGTAATATATGCCCAGAATGCATGTCCATATCTATATGGAAAATATTGGCCTTGTTTACGTGTCATGTCTTTAATTGATGGAATATCATCTGTAATAACTGCATCTCTCATCCACATGGCAGTTCTATTATCAGAAGAACCAATTGATAAAAATTCTGCCATTCCCTCAATCATCCATAGAGGTGTATTCATTAAAGACTGAAATGACAGACTATCATTTTCTCGAACTAAATTATATTGAAACACGTGAACCATCTCGTGTCCAAGCACATGATCAGTTTCTTTGTTCGACACCATTACCGGGATAACAACACGGCTTCTCAATCCTTCAGTTACTCCTCCGGTTCCAACTCCAATAATTCCTGATATAACGGTGGTTTGTTTAAAATCACTGGTATTATTATATAAAATAATGGGGCTGTTTTCTAGCGAATCTGCGAACATTGCAAAGTGCCTTAAATACCATCTTTCTGATA
>PKTC01000224.1 GCA_002869305.1 Marinilabiliales bacterium | reverse complement strand
TGAATGGCGTGAAAGTTTCGAAACTCAAAAATCAGATGATGAACCTGAATTAAACGCACAAAATAAAATTCCACCTCCTTATAGAACTGTTCTCGAGATATCTTTCAAAACACCCAATGGATTTAGACAATTTTTAGTATTTGTTAAGAGGGATGTTTTATCAAAGCTCGCAAACACACAGTATTTAGTTATTAATCTTCTTGAAGCTCCATTTCTTGCCTTTCTTCTAGCTTATATTATCAAGTATTACAATGTTAATGTTGGTAATGAACTAGGTTATACTTTAAGTGAAAATAGCAATTTGCCTGTATTCATTTTTATGTCGGTTATTGTAGCATTGTTTATAGGCTTAACAGTTAGTGCAGAGGAAATAATTAAAGATAGAAAAATACTTAAAAGAGAGAAATTTCTAAATTTAAGCTGGTCAAGTTATCTTTTTTCAAAGATAGCTGTTCAATTCTCTTTATCAGCAATACAAGCATTCCTATTTGTAATTATTGGTAATTCTATTATGGAAATACGAGGAATGTATTTTGAATATTGGTTGGTTATGTTTAGTGCCTGGTGTGCTGCTAATATAATGGGATTAGTTATTTCAGACAGTTTTAAAACAGTCATTACAATTTATATATTAATCCCTTTTTTGATTATTCCTCAGTTAATATTAAGTGGAATCATTGTTAAGTTTGAAAAATTAAACCCAAAAATTTCTAATCCTAAAAACATTCCAATATATGGCGAAATTATAACAGCCCGATGGGCATATGAAGCCTTGGCAGTTTATCAGTATAAAGAAAATAAATACGAAGAGCAGTTCTATGGCTATGATAAAGCTATGAGTATTTCAGATTTCAAAAAGAACTACTGGATTAGAACATTAAATAATAAAGTCGCATTTATTGAACGCAATTTTGATAATGCAGAAAGAGTTGAAGAACTGAAACAGAATTTAGAGGTTTTAAGAAACGAAATTCGCAAAGAATTAGATTCTGAGTCGGGTCGTATTGTAAAATTCGAATACTTGGATCATCTCTACTTTGATAAAATTAATGAAGAGGCTATACAAGCCCTTAAAAACTATTTTGATATTCTAAATAAATATTACATCAAGCTTTATAATAAAGCTAATGGATTAAAAGACAAAGCGATATCATCTTTACAAAAAACTCCAGAAGATCGAGAAAATTTCATGAGAATGAAGCAAAGATATTATAACGATAATTTATCAGAATTGCTGCGGAACTCGAACGAAATAAACAGAATTATAGAATACAAGGGTGAGCTTTATCAGAAGATAGATCCTGTTTTTCTAGATCCTCACAATAAATTTATCAAGGCTCATTTTTATGCGCCACGAAAACAGTTTCTTGGGAATTATTACGATACTTTCTGGGTTAATACAATTGTAATTTGGGTGATGACTATCATTCTATTTTTCATTCTTAGATATAGACTACTACGAAAGTTACTAGATTATTTTGAAGAAAAACAGTTTAAAAGATAAAGAAATACCCATCAGTAATGATGGGTATAATTATTTTAATGAGTTACTATCGATCAAATAATAACTTAAGCCTAATTCACAAAAAACAATTAATCAACAACTTCGATCATCTTAAAAGGTATACGAATAATTGATTCGTAATCTTCTCCTGCTTCAAGCATGTCTTCATCATCCTCTTCGTAATACCAATTAATAACAACCTCATTCCTCGCTTTTTTTATTGACTCCAGTTTCTTAAAAACGTCTAAAATACATTTTGAAGAGCTGGTGTTAAAATACTCTAATTGTATATTAACAGTTGTTAGATTTTGAGGTTCTTTAGAATACTCTTCTAACCATTCCACTAAAGGACGATAAAATTCGATTGAATTCTCAGGTATTGACCTACCTTTAATTTCGATTATTCCTGTAGCGGCATCAAAATTTACAGTTGGAGTTTTTGGCGTTCCTTCTATTGCAATTGATTCCATATTTTTATATTATTTAATTTTTATTTAAATCGTTATATTCAAACTAAAAAAAGAATAATCATCATTATAATTATCAAACTCATAATCGACTCTACCATCCGTTCTTCTGGCAATATCAATTAATCCGAGTCCGCCTCCTCCTTTATCAGAAAATTTTTGATTATTCAGTACAAATTTATATAATTCTTTCAATTCATCTTTAGATAATGACTTTATCTTATCGAGTCTTTCCTTTAATTTTTTTACCTTATCGTTTCTAATAAAGTTTCCAGTTCTAATTTCATACAATTCACCCACTTTAGATATTACAAATATTCCAAAATGAATATCCATATCGTTACCAGCTATTTCCGGTAAATCATCTACATGATGGTATAAATTCTGTAAACTTTCAACAAGAATATTATATATTTTCTTTTTCGTTATCGATTTATCAATAACATGATCGAGTTTTGATTCTACAACACCAAGTACATTTGTAATGAGCTCAGCAGTTATACTCCCCTTATAAGCAAGAAGTACTTCCCCTTTGTTCATTTTCGAATAACGCTCTTCAATATTAAAGCTCATAAAGGCTTTATGATTTTATCTTATCAAGTTGTATAAATTTATAACTTTTTTCTACTTAAAACAAATTAAATTAATAATTGGTTCGATTAATTTTGTAGAACAAATCAAAGCTACAACTTGAATAATTTATTAGTACAATTTCTATTTATTTTTCATATTAAAAATACGCAAGTAAATACTTGTTTCAAAATTTTTTTTTTAATCGTATCAAAAAACTAAATGAATGATGCTTTTTCTTATACTAACGTTAAGCATCTTGCCGATATTTGCTCTTTCGGCTCCCTTCATATATCGAAT
>PKTC01000078.1 GCA_002869305.1 Marinilabiliales bacterium | reverse complement strand
TTGTGGATTCTTTTTCTTTTTTTCTTTTTATTTTTCTGATCATCAGATGATGAAGCAACCGGTTCCTTTTTCTTTTCTTTAGGTGTATCTGGAAGAACAATCTTACCTACCACCGTAGGACCCTATAATTTTTCAACGGATGATTTATAAACCTTTGGTTCCTGTGATTTTTCTTCAGCAGGTTTTTGCTCTTCTTTTACTTGAGGTTTCTCAACTTCTTTTTTTGCTTCAGGAGTTTGCTTTTCAAGCTCTTCTTTTGCAGTCTTCTGCTCGGCTTCTTTTTTAGCAATTCGCCCTTCTTCTTCTCGTTGTTTTCTTGTTTTCTTATCTGGTCTGGTTTTTTGGTTTAGTGAATCCAAATCTATTTTTCCAACAACTTTAAGAGGGTCTTTACCTTCATCTGATTTAGTTTGCTTTTCTTCAACAGGTTCAGATTTTTCCGGTTCTTCAGCTTTTTCTTCAACAACAGGTTCATCTTTAGCCTCAGATTCTTTTTCTTCTTTAGGATGCTCTTCCTCTTCAGAAACTACACTCACAGGTTTGTTCGAGCTACTCACATCTTTAATGATGATCTCATCTTCGCTTTCGAAAGAGTCTTCTTCTTGATCTTCATCATTCTGTTCCTCTTCTTTTATATCATTTATTGATATAGTCTCATTTTTAGTTCGAAGTTGATTCAAACTTAATTTTTCCGATTCTTTTTTAAGATCAATATCAGTACTGTATTCTTTAACTAATACATCATACATTTCGGGAGAGATCTTTGTATTAGGATTGGAATCTATATTAAATCCCTTCTTCTTTAAGAACTCAACAATTGTTGAAATTCCCACATTAAATTCTCTCGCCGCTTTACTTAATCTTGTTGCTTTACCTGTTGTCATATTGTATTTCTAAACCAATTTTTATAATTCCAAAAACCGTATTTCTGCTAATTTATAACTAAAGTAATGAATTATTCAAATTCTGATTTAAAAATCTGAATTATTTCATCAACTGTTTCTTCCTCTAAATCAGTTCTTTTAATTAAATCTTCTCTCGATAATTCAAGAACGCTCTTTGCAGTGTCACAACCTACAGCTCTTAATGCGTCAAGTACCCAACCTTCAATCTCATCTGCAAATTCATCGATACTTACATCCTCATCATCCTCTCCATCAGTTTCACGATAAACGTCAATTTCGTAACCTGTTAGCTGACTGGCTAATTTAATATTTAAACCACCTTTTCCTATCGCCAAAGAAACCTCTTCAGGCAGCAAATAAACGTCAGCTCTTTTTTCTTCTTCGTTGAGCTTGATAGAAATTATTTTTGCAGGGCTTAATGCTCTCTGTATAAATAATTGTGTGTTATTTGTAAAGTTAATTACATCTATATTTTCATTTCTTAGTTCTCGTACTATACCATGTATTCTTGACCCCTTCATTCCAACACAGGCTCCTACCGGATCAATTCTTTCGTCGTACGATTCAACGGCTACCTTTGCTCTTTCGCCAGGAATTCTTACAATCTTCTTAATAGTAATTAAGCCATCAAAAATTTCAGGAACCTCCAATTCAAATAATCTTTCAAGGAATACAGGACTTATTCGAGATAAAATAATTAATGGATTGTTATTTTTCATTTCTACTCTAACAACAACCGCACGAATTGTATCTCCTTTTCTGAAATAATCTGATGGAATTTGCTCTGATTTTGGAAGTATTAATTCGTTTCCTTCATCATCCAAGGTAAGAATTTCCTTTTTCCAAACCTGGTAAACTTCACCAGTAACTATATCGCCAATCTTATCTTTATATTTATTATAAATGTTGTTCTTTTCAAGATCAAGAATTCTATTCGTTAAATTTTGTCTCAATGCTAAAATTGCTCTACGTCCAAAATCAAGAAGTTTAACCTCATCGGTAACTTCCTCGCCAATCTCGTAATCTTCATCAATTTTTTTTGCTTCTTTTAAAGTAATCTGAAGATTTGTGTCTTCAAGTTCACCTTCTTCAACAACCTCTCGGTTTCTCCAAATCTCAAAGTCTCCTTTATCGATATTAATAATAATATCGAAATTTTCATCAGTTCCGAATTTCTTTAGTAATAAATTACGGAAAACATCTTCCAGAACTGTCATCATCGTTGCACGATCGATATTCTTTAGTTCCTTAAATTCAGAAAACGTGTCGATCAAATTCAAATTTTCCATTTACTTTATATATTTTTTAGCTTCTTATTTAAACTTTATTATAATTTTTGTTGACTTCACCTGATCATAGACCAGTTGATGCTTTTCAATCACATTCTGCTTTTTCTTTTTCCCATCCACCTTAACCATTTTGGCTTCTTCAATTTCAAAATCATTCTCAGTTACTTTCGATAAAACACCTTTTATTTTAATGCCTTTTTTGGTTATTGTTTCAATTTCATTCCCCAGATTTTTTCTATACTGTTCAATCACTCTAAATGGTTCTGATAAACCAGCAGATGAAACTTGCAACTCATAATCTTCCTCTTCTCTATCAAGACTCGCCTCGATTAAACGACTAACCTCAACACAATCATCAATTGTAAATCCTTTCACACTATCAATTTGTATATTGATATTATTTGAAGGACTAACATTAATTTCAACAACAAAAGCCTCTTTTTCCTTAATGATGTCTGATATGATGTCTTCTATTTTTTCCTTTGCAAGTTTTCGCTGTGAGGAATAAACAGTAGGGAATTCAATACTTTGATTCAACTCAAAAGCAAAGTCATTTTCATAACTATTGTACTGACCATATTGAATATTAAAGTTTGTTTTGTCTAAATTAAATGCTGATTTATTACCCTGCTCTTGTAGTTCAATATTGGT
>PKTC01000276.1 GCA_002869305.1 Marinilabiliales bacterium | reverse complement strand
TTCTCCAATTCAGAGAATCATGTTCAAACCTAATATAATTTTCAACCCCTATGCTTTTAAATTCATCCATTACATGATTTAGAAAGTTCATTGCATAAATCCATCCCTGTTCTAGGTCACTAAACCATTCTTCATAATATGAATCGTCTGAAGAATGGTAGTTCATAACATTCTCTCCAATTAGTATAAATTTAGATACTCCATTTTTAATTAAAAGATCAATGACCTCTCTCTTTAAATACATAACATCATTATACAAGGTATCATTCCACTCTCCTATAAATTCTATTATACAATAACCCAATTGGTAATCAGTAAATAAAATTTTTAAATATAATGTCTCTGAACCAAAATAATCCCATTGGGGATGAATATAATAGTTATAAATGGTGTTTGAAAATTCAAACTCACTATACACCCTTCCAAAAAAGGGAGATCGCGAATCTTCAGATGCCACATAATACTTTCTCCATGAATAATATGGTTCTATGGTATGCATTTTCCTTTAAAGCTATGAGTTTTGATATTAGTTTTATATTTGTATAAAACATAATATTATGAAAATTACTGTAACCATTCTAATTTTTTTCTTACTGCATTATTCCCTTTACTCGCAAGGTATTATTGAAAGTAACAATAAAATTGCATTTAAAGTTTATAAACAGCTCAATCAAACAGAACAAAACATAGTTTTTTCTCCTTTTAGTATTTCTTCTGCTGTTGCGATGACATACATTGGAGCAAGAAATAGCACTTTCAATGAAATTAGTAACACTTTTTATTTCAACAAAAATATAAAAGAGTTTTCTGAAAGTTATAAGAATTACTTTGGTTTTAAGATTAATCCAAAGAGTGCAGTTCAATTTTATAATGCAAATTCATTATGGATTCAACAAGGGCTAATCTTGGAATCTGATTTTATTAGATTGAACAAAGAATATTTTTCTGCAAGCTTAAATTTTGTTGATTTTACAGCAGATCCAGACAATTCAAGGATTCTAATTAATAGTTGGGTTGAAAAAAATACAAATAATAAAATTAGTGATCTTTTAAAACCATCTTCAATTGATGAAGCCACCCAACTCATTTTAGTTAACGCATTATACTTTAACGGTACTTGGAAAAGTAAATTTATTAAAGAGAAAAATACCAAAGCAGATTTTCAAGTTGCCAAGCGCTATTTTGTTCAAACAGAATATATGAATAGAAGTATTAATACATGGTACTTTGAAAACAAATATTTTCAAATAGTAGATTTACCATATGAAAATGATGAATATGCTTTAATGATTATTCTTCCAAAATCATATAGAAAACTGAAGAAAGTTGAAAAAACGTTAAGTAATGAATTTTATAATAGCTACATATCAAATAAAGAAAAAAGAAGAGTAAATTTATCGTTACCTAAATTCCAAATTGATTCTGAATTTGATTTAAATAAAACCTTATTTGATTTAGGAATTAAAGAAGCATTTACTGGAGCAGCAAACTTTTCAGGAATTTCGGAAGAAGAAAAATTATACATCAGTAAAGTAGTGCAAAAAGCAACAATTTCTATTGATGAAGAAGGAACAGAAGCAGCCGCAGCAACAGCTATCTCTATGAGAAAAACATCAGTCTTATTAAAAAACGCTGATCTTAAAATAAATAGACCATTTATTTACATAATTAGAAATACATATAACAATTGCATTTACTTTATTGGTAAAGTGTCTAATCCTAAAGAATAAATAATTAAAATCGCACAAAAGAAACTTTGTGTATTAATACCACGTTATAATACATTATGAAACTATTCCTAACCATATTTTTATCCATATGTATTTTGAGTTTTCATTCATTCGCTCAAGAAACTAAGGAATATTATTTTAAATTCAATATTACTAGTCGTTCTGAGTTAGATGTCATTACTGATATTATTTCAATTGATAACGTATTACATAACGAAGTATTTGCTTATGCATTACATCACGAATTGGATGAATTTCAAAAGTTGGGATATAAAATAGAGTTTATTGAAAGGGATGTGCCCAAATCATTAACTATGGCTACTACGGTTGCAGAAATGAATAATTGGGACAGATATCCAACATATGAAGTTTATCGCCAAATGATGAAAAATTATGAATCGGATTACCCTGCTATTTGTAAACTCGATTCAATAGGTACTACAAATGATGGAAGGCAGCTCTATGTATTGAATATTTCGGATAATGTTGGATTGGAAGAAAATGAACCAGAATTTTTCTATACAAGCACTATACATGGAGATGAGACTACCGGATATATCATGTTATTAAGACTTGTTGACTCACTCCTATCCAATTATAACACGGAAGCCGATATAAAATACATTGTTGATGAAATCAATTTATTCATAAATCCAAACGCAAATCCAGATGGAACATATAATGGTGGTAACAACACCGTTTCTGGTGCCATCAGATCCAATGGATATGCTGATTTGAACCGTGATTATCCCGATCCGAGAATTGGTGCCAATTCACCTTATCAGCTTGAAACACAGGCGATGATGAACTTTGCCGAAGATCATCATTTTATTATGTCAGCTAATTTTCATGGTGGTGCTGCTGTAATGAATTACCCTTGGGATACATGGTATACAAGTGAAAACTTGCATGCAGATACAGAGTGGTTTGAGCAAGTGTGTACCGACTACGTTACAACTGCAAGAATAATTTATGCTAACTACATGAATAGTATTACTTCAGATGGAGTTACTCATGGTGCTACATGGTACAAAATAGGTGGAGGCCGGCAGGATCATATGAATTTTTGGCATCAATGTAGAGAAGTAACTATAGAAATCTCGGATTCAAAATTGTTAGC
>PKTC01000213.1 GCA_002869305.1 Marinilabiliales bacterium | reverse complement strand
GAATTTGAAAATTTCCATAACCTCCACGAGGATCAGTTCCTGAAATAATTCTTGGAGCAGTATTCATGCAAATTTCCTGGTCATCTGAAATCCAGTTAAACAAGAACCCTGTTAAAGGTACATCTACATTTATCTTTTGAGATCCTGCAACACCTGGTGAAGCTTCATTGCGAACATCTGCCGGATATAGATCCTGAACATAACCTGCCTTTCCTCCAAATATATCATATCCGACATTACCCGGTTGTGTCGTATTCCAAAAAACAACACCACCACCACCACCACCGCCAGGGCCTGCATCTCCATCATGCTGAACACGACCACCATCACCTCCTGTTACATGTACCTCACTGCTGCCAACTACTGATTCAACATCAAAAACCACGGTGCCACCACCACCACCACCGGCAGCTGAAGCGGTCGCAATATCGACAACTCTAGCACCGCGTGCAATAACACTGTCTCCATTTGATTTTAATGCTTTTGCAATAATAATTACGATTCCACCACCATTACCTCCTGTTGATGCTGTAAATCCACTTGTGTAAGTACCTGAACCACCACCACCACCCATAAATATAGTAGAATCGTTTATAGTAGGAACCCCAACATTACCCAAACCAAATCCATCCAAACCTCCAACTCCTTGCCAGTATATGCCCGAATAATTTGGAGTAATACAAGTAATGGTATCTTCTTTTCCACCATCTCCACCCTGGCTAAAATTAGCACCTCCTCCACCTCCGGAGAATCTTCCATTACCTCCTCCGCCTCCATTCGCCCAACGGCCTAATCCTTTTGCATACATAGCGTTATAGGCGGCAACACCTTCTCCTTTGAAACCAGCACTAATACTTGGAGTATTTTCATGGAAATAATAAAAATCGTAAATATCCGGATCGGTTGAAGCACAATTCCCATTGCTTTCGAATGGAGGAGCACCTTCAAAACCTTTCCCTGTAACGTCAATTTTGTCATTCAAATATAAAGTATCGCCCACCATTAATACCAATATGCCTCCCTTTGAACCATCCCAAGGATCACACGTCAATTCTCCGTCTATGCTTGCATTTTTATAAGAAGGCACTCGTATTAATTGGATTAAATCCTCCGTATCGTAGTCATTGTTTAATATCGCTTTAAAAATAACCGTATTCCCTTCAACTTTTTGAACTAAAATAATTTCGTATTTGCCAGCATTATTAAAATCGTTTTTTGAAGGAACATTACCAAAGTTATACTCTTGTGAAGAAGTATCTGTATTGACTACCGCACCTTTAGCCTGGTACATCATTACCGTATCATCAGCATTAAACAACGAAGGATTAGTTACTTCTATGGTATCTTTGGTTGTATAGATTGAGTCAACTTCAGAATAGAAGTTTATAACTCCCGAGATTGAAGTTTGTGAAAAACCCAGGTGAGATATAAAAATAAAAAAACCAATAAGTATTATGGTTAAAAACTCCCTTTTCAAAGCAATATAAAGTTAATTATTCTTATTAAAAGACCAATATATAACAAATATATAAATATTTTGATTGATTTAAGTAACTTTTTACCAATTAAAAATCAAGGCAGAATAATCTAAGCATTTGTATTATAACTATTTACATTTATATGCAGTTTTAAATATTTTATTAACAGCTAGATAGAAAATTTTTCTATGATTGTTTATAAACAGGAAAAGTTACATAAAATGTAGTACCAACATCCATCTGGGTTTCGTACCAGATTTCACCTCCGGCGTTTACAATAATATTTTTTACAATGGCTAAGCCCAAACCCATACCACTCGATTTGGTAGTAAAATTTGGGATAAATAACTTGTCCTTTAATTCCTCCGGAACACCAGAACCATTATCTGTAATGCTAATTTTAACATTGTCTTTAATTTCTTCGGCTTTAATTTTAATAACTGCTTCTCTTCCTTTTGGAACTGCCTGTATCCCATTTTGAATTAAATTACTAAATACAATAAGCACTTGTTCCTTGTCGGCAAAAACATATAATTCCTCTATTCCCTTAAAATCTGTTTCGAATTGTACATTTTCGGTACTTTCTAATAAATTAATGGAATCGGATAATTTTGCTATAATATTAACCTCTTCTGCTCTTGCCCTTGGCATTTTAGCAAAATTCGAAAACTCAGTTGCAATGCTTGACAAATTATTAATTTGGCTAATTAATGAATTTGAGAACTTTTCCAGACGTTTGTCAAAATCCGGTATTTCATCCTTCCATGCTTTCTGCAAATATTGCACTGACAGTTTCATTGGAGTAAGCGGATTCTTAATCTCATGAGCAATTTGCTTGGCCATCTCCCGCCAGGCCGACTCACGCTCAGATTTTGCAAGTTTTTCAGCGTTATCTGAAAGCTCACTAACCATTCGATTATATTCCCGAATTAGACTACCTATTTCATCGTTGCTATTATACGCTATGGGTTCGTTTTGTTTGCCCAAATCAATTGCCCTGAAACGCTCCTGAATGAGTTCTAAAGGTTTCGTAATATTATTTGAAACAAAAATTGCTACTACAATCGATAATAAGATTAAAAAGAAATAAATATTTACTACCGCGACAACAATGGTATAAATCTCTTTTCTTAATTCGCTTTGCTTGGTAAAATAGGGTAAGTTTAAATATGCAAGAAGCTCATTTTCATCGTTTTTAAAAGGCACATACGCTGAATAATAACTCAACTTTCCAATCGATTCCTTGTGAATAAATTTGCCGCTCTTATGAATAACCATTTCTTTGTAAGCATCTATATCCATTTTGTTGCCCATCAAACCTTTCTCAAAAATTTGCGATCTGGAAGATGCTAATAAGTTCCCTTTAACATCATGTAAATTGATATCGATATAAAATACATTTGAAAATTT
>PKTC01000017.1 GCA_002869305.1 Marinilabiliales bacterium | reverse complement strand
ATAGGATTTATCTCCAGAACGCGGATGAACAGATTCACCACGTTTTGTAGCTTCAATGCTTTGTATAGCCTTTAGCATAGCTCCACAAGCATCTGATTTGCTTGAAGCAATATCCATAGGAGAACGAAGACTTCCCGCAGCATAAATTCCAGTGCGCCTTGTTTCATAAGGGAAACAAATAAAATGTGAATCAGAAAAGTTGTATTTTAATTCAGGCAATCCTTTTCCCAATCGGTAGTTTAAATTTAAATCTTCTGTTCCGTTCGGAACCATACCTGTAGCCAGAACAATCATGTCAACGGATATAGAAATATCATCTCCTATCAGCGTATCTTTTATACTAACATTTAAATTCGTATTGTTTTCAGTGACGCCTTGAATTTCTCCTTTTGTGAAAAATATTTGATCATCTTTTTGTACTTCCATGTAAAACTCTTCATAAAGACCTAATGTTCTGATGTCTTTATATACAATAAATACATTTGATTCAGGACTTAACTCTCGAATATATGTAGCTTGCTTTAAGCTCGTGCCACAGCATAATGAAGAGCAATAAGGTAGATGGTCTTTATCTCTAGAACCTGCACACTGAATGAATAAAATATTTTTAGGAAGTTCCTTTTCTGTACTATTTTTTACTAGTTCTTCGAATTCAACATTTGTTAAAACCTTTGGGTTTCCATATCCTAAATGTGATAATTTGGATGCATCATATGGTTTCCATCCTGTTGCAGTTACTATGGAACCAACAGTAACATTTTGTTCTAAACCATTAAAAAGTGAAACGTTAAACTGTCCAGGTTGTCCTGAAATTTCTTTAATGATAGCAGATGTGTGAATCTCTATCAAACTGTTTTGTTGTAGTTCCTTAATCTTTTCGTTAATTTCAATTTCTTTGAGTTGACTATAGGGAGCAGAGTAAGGAATTTGTTTATAAAGTTTATTTAACCATCCACCTAGTTTTTCTTCTTTTTCAACAATATGAACTTTGTAACCAGCATTTGCTCCTTCAATAGCAGCGGTTATTCCTGTAATTCCACCACCTACAACCAGAATATCAGAACTAATATTTTCCGCGATAAAAGGTTTTGGAATATCAATGTTATTTACTTTTGTAATTGCCATTCGAAGGTAATCTTCTGCAGCCATTTGAGTATCTTCTTCGCCTTGTTCCATGCACCATGCAACTTGTTCACGAATATTTGTGCGTTCTACCAAAATATTCTCAGTAAAATCAAAAATATCGGTTTTTACTCTTGGTGAACATGCGGCAATAATAATGTTGTCAAGACTTTCTTTCTCTATATCATTATTGATTAAATCAAATCCTTGAACAGAACACAGCGATGCATGATTATTACAAACAGTGACATTTTGTTCAGATGAAGCTAACTGACTAAGTTTCTCAACATCTATCGCTTTGCCAATCTCACATCCTGAACATATATAAACTCCAACTTTTTTATCCATTTCTAAATAATTGGTATTTGAAAAATGATCAATATTAGTTAATCTGCATTGCTTTTAATGCTGCAGCGGTTGCATCCTTAACAGACGATGATACATCCATTGGTTTGCGACTACATGCAACCGGAATAATTCCACCTTTCTGTAAATCAGCAATAAATTGATTTTGATCAAGGTTCATATCTAGATTAATATTTGATGGGATTATCCCAGTTGCCAAAACAGCCATTTCAGCTTCATATTTTATTTTCATTCCGGAAAGAATATCTTCAGCTTCCAGAAGTAGATTATTATTATCTAATTCCGATATTTTTCCGACTTTACCTTTAATTAATTCAATATTTTTATTATCCTGCACTTTTACTAAAAAGTCTTCGTTGCGGCCTGAAACACGCATATCTATATAAAAGATTTTAACTTCTGTATTCGGATATAACTCTTTTATGGTTAATGCATGCTTTAAGGATGCCGAACAACAAACAGCCGAACAGTAAGATAGATGATTCTCATCTCTCGAACCAGCACATTGTACAAAGGCTATTTTTTGGGGTTCTGCGTTATCTGATAAACGAAGCAATTTATTTTCTCCTACTCCATTTGAAGCAATAAGCCGCTCAAATTCAACATTTGTAATGATATTTTTTGAAGTTGAATAATTTAGGTTTTCAATTTTAGATGCATCATAATTTTTCCATCCTGTTCCAATTATTATCGAGCTTACTTCCAAATCTATAGTTTCTTCATTTCTGGAAAGATCAATGGCAGTATATTCACAAACTTCCATACATTTCTTACAAGCTTCCTTCTTACAATACTCATTATCAATATGATATTTATAAGGAAAAGCCATTTCGTGTGGAAGATATGCTACTTTTGTTTTCGTAAAACCATGATTGAATTCATCAGGACGTTCTTCAGGACAAACTTCGGCACATTTACCACAAACAGTACAATTGTTCTTGATGTATTGGGGATTAGTTTTAAGTTTAACTCCAAAGTTTCCTTTTTCTCCTGATATTTCTTGAACTTCTGTAGAAGTAAAGTATTTAATTCTGGGATTTTGTTTTATCCGCCTAAAATTGATTTCTAAACCACATGTTGGTGGGCAAAGTTTTGGAAAGTAGTTGTTGAATTTAACCACATTACCACCCAAATATGGCATCTTTTCAATAAGAATAACTTCTTTTCCGACCTCGGCAATCTCCACAGCTGCAGTTATGCCGCTAATCCCTCCTCCAATAATTAATACAGGTTTTTGACTTTGATCCATTTAAATATAGTTTCTGGTTACTCGATACTAGTTGCTTGCTTAACCAGCTGCAAGCAAACAGCAACCAGTAAAGATTATAATTTTATGTAAGCTCTTTTATGTCACGTTTTATCATCTCCCACTCATCCGTTTCAGGATTGCATTTACAGTTTGCAAATGCTTTCCAATCTT
>PKTC01000414.1 GCA_002869305.1 Marinilabiliales bacterium | reverse complement strand
TAAGTATATTTTCATCTGTAACAACAAATACAGATGATTCGGAACTTCTAATTTTCTTAATGGAATTATATTCATTGCTAAAACTGCTCCACACACCTCCAGAGTAAGAATAAATTTCGTCGTTAAATGATTCATTTACTTGATTAATCAAATAATTGCCATTTTTAACATAGATAGAATTTACAGGAGAAGTATAATTTGGGATTTCTGTAATTTTTGTCCAATTGGAATAATCAACCAGGTTTGGATTTGTAAAATCAGCTATATAAATCCCTTCATTGGTTGCGGCATATAAATAATCGCCATCTATAGCTGTTTGGTTTACCTGAATTATACTACCTAAATCTCCTATGAAATATGTGTCTTTAACCTCTTTCTTTTCAATATTCAATACAACAATTCCAAACCCACAAGAAAGATAAGCATACTCATCAATAAATAATATATGATTGATGCTTTTACTACCGCTTATCATTTCTCTCTTAATGTCTGATAAATTAAATGTCTCCCTATCATATATTAAATCAACGTTCCCATTAGAATACCCAATCACTAGAACTTTGTTTTCGTCAGAATAAGAAAGAGCAGAAACACCGACATCCGAAAGCAAATTTACTTTCGATATCTTTTCTATATTCTTATCGCGTTTGTCATATGAAAAGATTGCACTCTCTGATGCTACATAAACTTTTGTTGTCGATTGAGTAATTAATTCTGAAAATGAAAATGGCAAATGATCTCTCCATTCACCAACTCCAATTTGTGCTTTTAAACTAATTCCAATGATTAAGAATACTATGATTGATATTGGTTTTCTCATGAATTAATATTTATTATTAAAAACCTTCTTCCCATAAAATTATTGTTGATCTTATCTTTTTAGTAAGAACTCGATCAGTTTTTGTGTAGCTCTTCCCCTGTGACTAATCTTATTTTTTTCTGTCAAATCCATTTCTGCAAAAGACTGATTAAACCCAAGTGGTCTGAAAACAGGATCGTAGCCAAATCCTTCTTCTCCTTGTCTTGTTTTTAAAATATCACCATTCACTATTCCTTCGAAGTAGTATTCCTTATTATCACATATTAATGCAATAACCGTTCTGAAACGAGCCTTTCTGTTTTCAACATCTCCCAATTCATTTAAAACCTTATCAATGTTATCATCGAAGGAGCAGTTGGGTCCAGCGTATCGAGCAGAATACACGCCAGGAGCCCCATCTAAATAATCAATTTCTAAACCGGTATCATCGGCAAAGCAATCTTTTTTAAAACGATCATAAATATATCGTGCTTTTTGAAGGGCATTTTCCTTTAGGGTTTCAAAATCTTCGGGAATCTCTTCACCAAAAGAAATATCCTTTAAACTCAACAAATGAATCTTATTGCCAAGTAACTTTTGAACTTCACCTAACTTGTGTTGGTTGTTTGTAGCGAATACCAGTTCCATAAAAATTAAAAAAATAGGATGACAAAGAATGTCATCCACTGTTGTTTTATATTATAATTTTATTTTACCCAAATCCTTCCCACTTAGTAAGATCGTCGCGTGGATTAACTACCATAACAGGAATTTTTGAACTATTTGCAATAATATATTGCTCCTGGGCGCCTAAAACATAATCGGCCAATCCAATATTCTTGGTTGTAAGGATTAAAATGAGATCTGCATTAATATTGCTTCCAAAATCCATAATTTCAATGGCAAAACTTTTTTTACCCTCGGCTGTATGAATTTCGTAATCAAAACCCTTGCTATCCATAAATTTTCTTGCAAACGCTATATTGGCTTTAATTCTTTTAATAAAACCTACATCAGTGGTATTCGGTTTAATAATATGAAATTTGGGATTAAAGTAGTTTTGCAAATAACTTACCCAATTCAACATTTCTTTGCTTTCCTTCTTAAAATCAACAGGTAAAACAATATCTCTTAGGTCAGTTTCATTTGGTGGTTCCTGAACTACAACAAAAGGCACTTTTGAATTAACAATCACTTTAAGGGCCCAACTTCCGGTAAGTTTTTGCATCCCCCTTAAACCATGAGTTCCCATTACAACAAGCTCTGATTTAATCTCCTCAGCTACCTCAGCAATAGTTGTAAAAATGCTTCCTTTTCTTACAATAGGTTCTATTACAATATTGTTTTTACCTTGATTTTCTTTTGCAACCTGGCTCAATTTTTCGAAAGCCTCATCGTATTCTTTATCATTTTTGATGATGTGAATCAATACTATTTTTTTACTTTTTGCCTTTTCTGCGAATTTATATCCGTGTTGTAATGCATATTCTGCCACAGGCGTAAAGTCCCAAGTTATAAGTATAATATGATCTTCTTCTTTCATAAACTCTCAGATTTATTCTAAATCAACGTTCCTAAATACAAAAAAATTGCTATCTTACATCGTAATAAAAAGGGTTAACTACTTCCAAAAAACCAAGTTATGTATTTTAAAATAAATTTTGGTAAAAATACAATTTTTTTTTCCCTATTTATTGTTCTTTTTTTAATCTTCTGCCCTTTAAGAAGTTCTGAGAATAACATAGGTAGCCCATATATACAACGTATTGTATTAAACAATTATGGTTTTAGCAACAATAACTATTCTTTAATTCAAGATTTTAACGACATCATATATGTAGGAAACACTAACGGAATATTACAATACGATGGTAGCAACTGGGAAATCATCAAAGTTCCTGGCATACCATACCTGGATATCACCAGTCAAGGAATTATATATGTTGGAGGGAACAATGATTTTGGCTACATATCTAATCAACATGCTCCTAAACCAACGTTCGTTTCATTAATAGATTCAAGCTCGAAAAATTTACCAGCTTTAAAACAAATTAACCAAGTTTATGCCGTTGGTGATGATATTTATTTCTGTAATGGAGAAATATTATTTCGATGTACTGAAAATAAAATAGAAAAAATTGATGAAGGGAATAAGATTCAACTTTTTAAAGTAAAAAAACAAGTTTATCTAGAAAAACCCGGGACTGGGGTTTTAAAACTTATTGGGAAAAAATTTCAGATACTTCCTGGAAGCCTCGCTTTCAGTGATAAAGATATTATAGACATTCTACCCTATAATGAGCAATTATTAATAAAAACAGCAAAGGAAAAAGGATTTTATCTTTTTGATAATTTCTCTATTGAAGAATTTCGGACAGAGGCTGATGACTTTCTTTCTGAAGCAATTTATACCTCAGGAAACATCTTGAGTAATGGAACTTATGCAATTGGAACTGCTTTAAATGGTATACTTATAATAAATAAACAAGGTAAAGTTACATCTCTTATTGATGAAAATAGCGGATTATTTAATTCTTCGATAAACAAACTGTTTGCTGGCAGGCAAGGAAATTTATGGGCACTTCATGATCAGGGCATTAGTAGAATTGAGCATCCTTCGCCATATAGTTATTATAATAAAAATCATGGTTTAAAAGGAAATGTAAAGTCTGTCGTGCGGTTTCAAAATAAGCTTTATGTAGCTACCACTCTTGGTGTTTACTGTTTAGAAGAAAATAAAGCTAACGAGGTATGTCTTCAGTGTTCAAACTTTAAAAAAATAAGTGAGATTAAATCTCTTTGTTATGAGTTCTACCTTTTTAAGGATCAGCTATTCGTATCCAGTTCAAAGGGGATTTATGAAATTAAAGGTGATCATGCATTATTATTTTATAATCGAGAAGCAGATGAGCTAAAAAGCGTGTTCCGATCAAAAAAGAATCCTTCATTAATCTATTTGGGTTACACCGATGGGTTTTCAGCTGTAAAGATCGTTCAGGGTTTGTTAATTACTGAGAAAAAACATCCGGAAATAAAAGGAAAAATTTCAAGCATTGCTGAAGAACCTGATGGAACCGTTTGGTTATCAAGTGAAAACTACGGCATCTATAAGATAGATCCTATCGAGAAGTATACATCCAAGGCAAAAGTTGAGTTTTTCGATAATAATAGAGCTTTTGACACTAAACCTGATTGGGTTAACCTTAATGTCACGCAGGAAGGGATTTTATTTAGTACATCACAGGGAATTTATCGATTCAACTATTCAGATAAAAAATTCAATAAGGATACCCTGCTGGGTATCGATTTTGAAAATCAAACATATTGGGTATATCCAATAGCCGAAGACCATCAGAAAAATTTATGGTTAAATATTATTGGTAGAAATAACTCTCCCAATAAAACCTTGGTTCTTAATTACGATGATGACTCTTTAAAAACCCTAAGACCGCTTCCATTAAACAGGATAGAAGACATTTTAATCACATCTATTCACCCCGACAAAGAAAATATTGTTTGGTTTGGAGGGTTTGAAGGCTTAATACGACTTGATCTAAAGCGGGAATTTAATTTTAACAGAACATTTTCTGCCATACTCCATCAGGTAAGAGCAGGGAAAGATTCTATCTTATATCAGTTACCATATTGAACATTTGACACCGCGCAAAAAGATAAGAACAAGTTAAGATTTGGTTTAAATACCATTGCTTTTAAATTTTCTGCTCCTAACTACGAAAGCGAAGATCAAACTTCATATCAATACAAGCTGGAAGGATTTGATAATGAATGGTCTGACTGGACTTCTTCCAATTTTAAAGAATATACAAATCTATTTGAAGGAGATTATATTTTTCGATTGCGCGCTAAAAACATCTTTGAAACCATTTCTGATGAGATTGACTACCAATTCACTATAATGCCTCCTTTTTACAGAACTCGATTAGCATTTGTGATATATATTATTGCAGCTATTTTGCTTTTCGTACTAATTGGCAAGTGGCGCGAATTTTATTTTGCTCGGGAGAAATTTAAATTAGAGAATATTATTCATGAACGCACAGAAGAAGTTGTAATACAAAAAGAAAAAGCAGATAACTTACTAGAAAGAGTACTTCCAAAGAATACAGCAAAGGAATTAAAATCAGGAAGAAAAGCCGGGCCATATCATTACAACATGGTTACTGTATTGTTTTCTGATATCCAGGGATTTACAAAAATTGCCGAACAAATGGATTCGGAATTATTAATTGATGAATTAGATCATTTTTTCTTACAGTTCGATACCGTGGTTGAAAAATATAATATCGAAAAAATAAAAACCATAGGTGATGCATATATGTGTGCTGGAGGAATCCCAGCAAAAAATCGCACTAATCCTGTTGAGGTTGTTGTAGCTGCTCTTGAAATGCAGAGCCTCATGAAAGAACTAAAACGAAAATCCGATAAAAGCACAAGTCATATTTGGGATTTAAGAATTGGTATAGATACAGGACCTGTTGTAGCAGGTGTTTTAGGTAGAAGTAAAATTTCCTACGATATCTGGGGTGGTACTGTTAATACAGCCAGTAGAATGGAAGCCTCTGGAGAACCAGGTAAGATAAATGTTACTGAAAATACGTACATGTTAATTAAAGATTTTTTCATATGCCAGTATCGTGGTAAAATGCCGGTTAAGTATAAAGGAGAAATTGACATGTACTTTGTTGAGGGATTTATGCCTCATTTATCATCCGACTTAAAAGGGCAGTTACCTAATAAAGAATTTTTTACTCAATTACAGATTTTAAGAATTAATGATGTTGAAGAATTTGTATTGAGTAAACTTGAAGAAGGGCTCCCCGATAATTTGTATTATCATAATGTAAAACATACCATAGATGTAGTTACACAAGTAGAATTGATTGGCCGTTCCGAAGGAGTTAAAGATGAAGAGATGCTCATTTTAAAAACTGCGGCATTGTTTCATGATATGGGCCATTTAATAAATTATGATACACACGAAGAAGAAATCGTTAAACTGGCAAAAAAGATTCTTCCTGAATACCATTATAAAAGCGATCAAATAGAAACCATTTGCAATATTATACTGGCCACTCAAATGCCACCCAAACCAAAAAATTTATTTGAAGAAATTATGTGTGATGCAGATTTGGATTACCTGGGCAGAACAGATTTTGTGCCAGTTTCCATTAACCTATATAAGGAATATCATGAACGTAAGAAAATTGATTCTATTCTGGAGTGGAACCAAATGCAGTTAAAATTCATAAAAGTACATCAGTATTTTACAAAAACAGCCCAGAAGCTTCGCGAAGTAAATAAGAAAAAACAGCTTGAAAATATCCAAAATGAGATTAAAAAGGAAATGGAAATGGAAGGTGAGTGACCTTTTTAATAAATCAATTCAACCTGGTATCCTTTGTGTTTTCGAATATTTAGAACTATTCCTCCTTCAAATATCAGGTATTGGCCTTTTATACCAACTAATTTCCCTTCGATTTTTTGCTCCTTATCGAAATTAAAAGAATTTACTTTCTCAGGAAAGCTTATCACAGGATAATTGATCTCCAAAATCTCGTCATCATCAATAAAATATTTTGCCAGCTCTTTTTTTACTAATTCCTTTGCTTTATTCTTCTGTTCAAGCAGTTGCGTTTCAGTATCAATTTTATTGGTCAACATATTTCGCCAATTGGTTTTATCGGCAAAGTGTTTTTTTAAATTCACTTCTATTAACCCAGCAGTATATCTGTTAGGTGACTGTGCTATTTTAATGGCATAGCTAGCTCCCTGGTCAATCCATCGCGTAGGAACCTGGGCTAATCGAGTTACTCCAACTTTTAGCCCACTCGAAATAGCTAAATAAACAATATGGTCCTTTAGGCAATGATCCTTGGACCATTCCATATCTCTGGAGATTCCTTCATGTGCACGACACATTTCGGGTCTCAAAATACAATCGTCAGTTTCAGGAGCAGTTCTAAAACAAGGATAACAATATCCTTGATGAAATGATTTCTTGGTTTCTCTGCCACATCTAATACAATGAATCTTATTTAAAAAAGATATGGAAACATTTTTATCTATCAATTCGTTCATGTGCATTTTTTCATTACTTAGATGTAAAAAGTAGTTGACCGGATCGTTTATTTCCGATTTCATTTTACGCAAAGCTCCCTGAATTTTCATAGTATTTTATTTTGTCTCAAAAATAGTAAAAAAATTTTAGTCTGATTATCTGATAGTTAGAGAGTGTGCTATAAATTATTTACTACTATGTGTTGCATGGTACTAATATTTTTATATATCTTTGTATTGTTATTTTGTATGCATAGTATAGTACTATAAAAGAATTTAAATTATGAAAACCACAATTACAATAAACCTGGGAGGAATCGTATTCCATATCGATGATGATGCCTACGAAATGCTGCACACTTATTTAATTGCTATAGAAAAGCAATTTTTAAAAGAAGATGAACGCAAGGAGGTAATGTCTGATATCGAGGCGCGTCTTTCCGAATTATTTAAAGAAACTCTCGCAGAAAAGAGAGATGTAATCATGAAAGATGATGTTTCGAAAGTAATCGAAATCATGGGCGAACCAGAAGATTTCATTGACGAAGAAACAGATCAACAAGAAACACAAAAAACTAAAATGAATTATAAAACAAGCAAACGATTATACCGCGATCCCGATAATAGAATACTAGGAGGAGTTTGTGGTGGTTTGGGAGCTTATTTCAATAATGATCCTCTCTTATTTCGAATACTTTTTATCATTCTTCTATTAGCTGGATCCGTTGGATTTTGGATATACCTTATCCTATGGATTGCAATTCCTGAAGCAAAAACAACAGCACAAAAATTAGAAATGCGCGGTGAACCTATCACTCTCGAAAATATTAAAAAATCTGTCCGTGATGAATTTGAAAGAGTTAAAAGAAACATGAAATTCTAACAACCGATTAATAAAATAATTCAATTTGATCTACATTAAAAATTAGAACTATGAATCTCGAAAATACAAAAGCTCAAATGAAAAAAGGCGTATTAGAGTTCTGCATACTTTCCATCCTATCAAAGCAGGATTATTACGCTTCCGATATCATTAAAGCTTTGAAAGAAGCTAAAATGATCGTTGTAGAAGGTACTCTTTACCCTCTGCTAACAAGGCAAAAAAATGCCGGATTGTTAAGTTACCGCTGGGAAGAATCAACCCAGGGACCACCTCGTAAATATTACACGCTTACTGAAAAGGGAAAAGAATATTTAGGAGAATTAGAAAAATCGTGGAGCGAGTTGGTTGATGCGGTTAACTCGATTAACAAACAATAAATTCGATTAAAATGAAAAAAACAGTTAAAATAAACATAGGCGGTGTTATATTTCATTTGGATGAAGATGCATATGAAATTCTGCAAAACTACCTCACCGCAATAAATCAGCGTTTTGCATCAAATAGCGAAGGAAAAGAAATTATTACCGATATCGAACATCGCATAGCATAGATATTGCAAAGCAAACTCAACGAAGAAAAACAAGTGATTTCAAAAGAAGACATAGAAGAGGTAGTTGAGATCATGGGTCATCCTGAGGATTTTGATGATGAAGAAGAAAATAAGGACCAGGAATACAAAACATATGATCGTTCTGCAAAAAGACTGTACCGCGATCCGGACAATCGCGTTCTTGGCGGTGTTTGTTCAGGAATAGCTACTTATCTTAATATCGATCCAATAATTATAAGAATTATATTCCTATTATTAATGTTCGCATACGGCATAATTGGGATTATATATATTGTTCTATGGGCAATGCTTCCAGCAGCGATTACTACTGCTCAAAAACTAGAAATGCGTGGTGAGAAATTTAACATCTCGGATATTGAAAAAAATGTGCGTAAGGAGTACGAACAAGTAAAGGACAACCTTAAGAATTATAAAAATTCAAAGGATTACGAACGTACTCAAGGTTTTTTTGTTGGCCTTTTTGACGCACTTGGTGCTTTTTTCAGATTTTTGTTCAAATTCATTGGCGCAGCAATCGGTTTAGTATTAATCGTGGTTGGAGTAGGGTTTCTTCTTGGCTTAACCGGAACGTTAATCATTGGGGAACCCTTCCTGCCCTGGAATAATTTTTTTATTAATGATCATTTTGTTATTCCTGATATGGTGCAATCGTTTATTCACCCAAACACATTATGGATTATTATAATTTGCACTATATTGGTCGTTTTTATTCCGCTCTTTGCAATCATTTACGGAGGATTTAAGCTTTTACTTGGCATAAGGCCTCATGACAGATCTATCGCTGGATTTGGGTTTCTTATATTGTTGATTAGTTTAATTGCACTTATTTTTCTGCTGGGAACTCAAGTAAAGAATTTCTCCTATTCCGTTAAAGATGATGATAGAATTTTTGTCGAGGAAAATGTTTCCAAGACATTATATCTTGAAGCTCGTGAAAATAATAATATAGAAAAATCTAGGTTCTATATTTTCGATGCAGAATTTCACGTTATGTACGACGAAAATGATGACAAGACATTGTACGCATATCCCGAGGTTGATATTGTACGTGGCCACTTTGACGAGGTTTTAGTTGAAATAGTAAAAGAAGGTCGGGGCTCGAATAGATACGAAGCACTTCAAAACGCTGAAGACATTGAGTATAAAGTGGAGTTGAATGATTCCGTGCTTTTATTTGATGCAGTATACTCGCTCATGGATAAAAACAATTGGAAATTTCCTGAGGTTGATATTACCATCAAAGTTCCAGAAGGATATGTTTTATACATAGATGAAAGCATGGAAGAGCTCCTTGATTATATTTCAAGAAGAAAATACTATCGTGCTGACGAAATGGTAAATAAATATTGGATCATGACTGATGAAGGACTAGAAAAATATTATAAAGTCACTTATGATGAATAGTTATGAGCTATTAAACTTCAAGCTATTTAGGGAGCGCGAAATAATCGTGCTTCCTATTATTCAAGATATCACGTAAAATTATTTAATTAAACTCAAAAATTTGAGCAACAAAAATGTTGCATGAATAATTATTGTCATGAAAAATAAGAAAGTTACACCACTTATATTGTTTATTCTTGGATTTGGGCTATTCATGTTTACAAGGTATAGCACTTTTTTACCAGGCATACATTCCATGATTCTTATCGCACCTATTTTTATTTTAAGATTTATCAGAACCCAGCCAACCAAGCGAGGAATTTGGTTAAGCCTTTTAGGATTTCTTTTAAGCTTTAACATTGCACTGTGGGGGCTCTTTGAATTTGATAACCCTACACAAACAGCTTACTTTGGATTGGTTAGAAGTTCGTCTCTCGCAATTGTCTGGTTTATTCCGTTTATGGTTGATCGGTTGATATATCCAAAGTTTAAGAATAAAGGTATCTTGTCAACGTTAACATTACCAATAATAACAACTGCTTTGCTATTTTTAATAACATTTGATGGGCCTTTTGATGATGGTTCCGGAACAACAAATTCTTTTGGTTTCTGTTACAACTCGTTAGTTTTTAGCCAAATTCGTTCTGTTTTCGGAATTTGGATATTGATATTTGTCCATTCATGGCTTTATTCAATAGTAAACTATTTTTGGGATAATAAGTTTCATTGGAGTAAGATCAAAAAACTATTAATGATTTATACCTCCATACTATTAATCATAGTTCTGTTTGGGAAAGTCAAAATGTCGTTTTCTTCAAGCACTGAATCCGAAACTGTAAAAATTGCAACGATTGTTTTGATTCCTGAAGACAGAGAAGCGGTCCCAATGTCAAGAGTTTTTAATTCTAGAACAACATCCCCATTTAATAAAACCGTGGAGAAAATTCAATATTTAACAAAAATTGCCAGTGAAAATGGTGCAAAAATTGTTTCAACACAGGAATTTGCTATGACTATTAATCAAGAAGATGAAGAAAAACTAAGAGAAGAATTCAACTCAATTGCTGAAAAAAATAATGTATACTTGAGTATATCTTATGCCTATTTTGTAAGAGAAGGAAAAGGGGAAAACAAACATTTATTTATTGATAATAAAGGAAATATATTACTTGACTACAGCAAAAGATACCTGCTTGGATTTGGGCCATTTGGAGAAAGTGCAGTATTTCATAAAGGCGCAGAAATTATTCAAAGTACCGATACTCCGTATGGTAAAATAGGAATCTCTGTTTGCCGTGATGCGGGATTTCCTAAATACATGAGACAAGCTGCAAAATCAAAAGTAGATATAATGCTTTCTCCATCGTATGATTGGCCAAAAAGTCAAAGCCCATGGTACATAACAAGTGCCGTTGAAAATGGATTTTCATTTGTTCGTCCAACATATAATGGTTATTCATACGCTGCGGATTATAATGGCAACGTGTTAGCGCATATGGAGTTTGATAAAACAAATGATGGCATTATGTATGCAGATGTACCAATTCATGGTTTAAAAACATTCTATCCACTATTTGGAGACTTGTTAGGTTGGCTTTGTGTACTTAGCATGTTTGGGCTTATTGTTTTTCCTTTAAAACTTAGAAAAAAAGAAAAACTCCAATAATCTGAATGATTTTTTAAAAAAAATTATAAAACTATTTGTGAAAAACAATTTTTTGTTAAATTTGCAAGCTCAATCAATTGTCCGATGGTGTAATTGGCAACACATCTGATTTTGGTTCAGAAGAGTCTAGGTTCGAGCCCTAGTCGGACAGCAAAAGCCCAACGAAATTCGTTGGGCTTTTTGTTTTCAGTTGATTGTGTTTAAGAATAAGCCATCTTTCCATAACCCAATTTTATAAATAAATTCTATATTTTCTTGACAAACAGCACTTTCATGTTGTAACTTGTTTTGTTTTTTCTGCTAATAATTAAACCAACCAAAACAAATGCCCATGAAAAAAATTATGTGTTTTCTTTTAGTTATGTTGCTAATAATTAGTCTTTCGACTAGTATTTCTGCACAAGAAGAACTCCCCAAGTACCAAGCTTACTATATTGTTGATGATTTGGTCAACCCCTCAAAAGTTTCTGAATATGAGCTTGCCCTTAAAGAGTATATAGCTCACTTTAAAGAAAACAATTACCCATACTCTATTCATCTTTTTAGCACAAATGATTTTCATTACTACTATTCTACTCCAATAGCATTGAGCTTTGCAGAAATTGATAGCCTATACAAATATTTAAATAAGGTGGCTGCTGCAAATCCTGATAAATGGGATGCCACCTGGAAAAAATTTGATGGCACCTATGAATACAACAAAGCAGGGACCATGTTGTGGTACAGAGATCTTTCTTATGAACCAGAAAATCCACGGTTAGAAGCTAATGATGAAGCCTTCTCATACCTGGTTTTCATTTATTTAAAAGTAGGCAAATCTCCTCAATTCCGGGAGCTTCTTAATAAATGGAACGAACTTTATAAAAGCAAAGGTATAACTGACAGATATTCTATATATAGAGGAGAAGTGGGATATGAGCAACCTTGTTATATTTGGCAGTTTCATGGAAAAGATCATTTTGATTTTTGGAGTGAAGCTAAAAACAACCATGAATTATTAGGCCTAGAAGCAAAAGAATTATGGGAAGAAACGCTAAAACTTGTCAGAAAAATTGAATATCGCTATGCCTGGTATCGCCCTGATTTATCTTATAGTTATAAAAAATAATGCTCTTTAAAACTTAAATCCCTGATGATCACTCATTGGGGATTTTTCTTCATTCATTAAATCCTCCGGTTAGAAAAGTGATAAAAAAAACTTAAATTTACTATCCAATATAAAATAAATGTTGACAATCAAATAATTACATCTAATTCAAAACTAAAAAACTATGAAAAAAACCGCTCTATTAATCATTGGATTAGCAAGCTTTATGCTGTATTCGTGTCAAACTCAACCAGAAGTTGAACAATACACCATTGAGCAATTCATGGATAACGTAAGTATTTCCGGAAAGTCATTTTCAATTGATGAAACCAAAATCCTTTTTGCCAGCAATGAATCAGGAATCTATAATGCCTATGAGCTGGATCTCGAAACAGGTGAAAAAACACAACTGACAAATCGAGAAGAGTCTACTTTCACTCAAGGTTATCTGGACGAATCGTGAAGAATTCTTTTGGCTTCTGATAATGGTGGGAATGAAATCTATCATATCTACCTTCGTAAAACAGACGGAACCATTGAAGACTTAATACCTTTCGAAGGTGCCCGAGTGACTTTTAACGGATGGAGCTATGATCGGGAAAGTTTTTATTTCCAATCAAACAATCGAGATCAAAGGTTTAGCGATTTATATGAAATGACAATAGATGATTTAAGCTATGAAATGATTTATGAGAATACCGAAGGATATGATGTTGGTTTTCTTTCCGTAGATAAAAAATGGTTAACACTTACCAAGACAATTACTACCACTAACAACAATATGTACTTGTTAAACAGAGAAAATGGTGAAGTCAAGCTTCTTTCAGAACACGAAGGAGATATTTCGTACCGCCCAGTTGACTTTAGCTTAGATAGCAAGTTTCTTTACTACCTAACAGATGAAAACAGTGAATTCACTTACCTGATGAAAATGAATCTTGAAACAGGAGAAAAAGAAAAAGTATACGAAACTAGTTGGGATATTATGTATGCATATCATACTTATGATGAGAGTTACAGAATTATGGGAATCAACTGGGATTCGCAGACGGTGATAAAAGTGTTTGATATGAAAACTGGAGAAGAAGTTGCCCTGCCCGATTTTGAGGGTTTAAATATTACTTCTGTTTCTGTTTCAAGGTCAGAAAATTTGATGGCTTTTAACGCATCAAGTTCTAGACAAACCAGCAACTTATATGTATACAATTTTGAATCTGGTGAATATAAGCAATTAACGAACACTCTTAACCCCGAGATTAATCCAGAACACCTGGTTGATGGAAAAGTTGTTCGTTACAAGTCATTCGATGGATTAGAAATTCCTGCCGTTTTATACGTGCCACATAATGCATCCAAAAAGAATAAAGTGCCAGCAATGGTTCATGTGCATGGTGGACCTGGAGGGCAAGCAAGAATAGGATATAGAGCTCATATTCAATACCTGGTAAACCACGGTTATGCCATTATAGATGTAAACAATAGAGGCAGTTCCGGATACGGTAAAACTTTTTATTCTTTAGATGACCGAAAACATGGAGACCACGACCTTAAAGATTGCATATATGCAAAAAATTACCTGGAAGGAACAGAAAAGGTAGACCCTGAGAAAATAGGTATTATGGGTGGATCGTATGGTGGCTATATGACAGCCGCTGCACTTACTTTTGCTCCCGAAGAATTCGCCGTTGGCGTAAACATCTTTGGAGTAACAAACTGGTTAAGAACTCTAAAGAGCATACCTAGTTGGTGGGAATCGTTCAGGAATGCTTTATATGCTGAAATGGGTGATCCATACCAGGATTCAACTTTCTTATATAACAAATCTCCATTGTTCCATGCAGATAAAATTACGAAACCATTTATGGTACTTCAGGGAGCAAACGATCCTAGAGTTTTAAAAGCAGAATCGGATGAAATTGTTGAAGCAGCAAGAAAAAATGGAGTGCCTGTTGAATATGTTCTTTTTGATGATGAAGGACATGGATTCAGAAAAAAAGAAAATCAGATGGAAGGTTACAAAAAAATATTAGCTTTTCTTGATAAATACTTGAAAGGTGAAACAGAAATGGAATAAGCTTTGTTTTAACATAAAATCCCGACGATAAATGTCGGGATTTTCTTTTTTCTATTCTTTTAAGTGTTGATCCAGCCAATCAAAGAATGTACGTTGCCACAAAATTCCATTCTGTGGTTGCAACACCCAATGGTTTTCTTCAGGGAAATATAAAAAGCGCGCTTTAATATCGCGTAATCGGGCAGAGTTAAATGCTGCCATGCCCTGTGTATATGGAATACGATAATCCCGACCTCCATGAATAACTAAAATTGGAGTGTCCCAATTTTTAATAAACCGGTCAGCAGAACCAGCATATGATTTCATGGCAACTTGATTATCTTTCTCCCATGGTGCTCCTCCTTTTTCCCAAATATCAAAGAACGATTCGTCTGTGGTCATAAATTCCATTTCAGAATTAAATACCCCATCATGTGCAATAAAGGTTTTAAACCTTTTTTCGTGGTTTCCGGCTAACCAGAATACAGAAAAAGCCCCAAAACTAGCACCTACAGCTCCAAGTTTTTCTTCATCGACATATGGTTCTTTTTTTACATCATCAATCGCCGAAAGCAAATCTTTCATGGCTTGTCCGGCATTGTCTTTACTAATTTGATCCGTCCATTCCTGACCTAAAGTTAGTACCCCTCGTCTGTTAGGTGCTACAACAACATAATCATTCGATGCCATGATAGAAAAGTTCCATCGGTAACTCCAAAACTGACTTAACGGAGATTGAGGACCTCCTTCACAATACAATAACGTTGGATACTTTTTGTTAGCATCAAAATGTGGAGGTTTGATCACCCAGGTTGGCATATCTTTACCATCGGTAGTTTTAACTATTCGTTTTTCAATGGTTGGCATTGCGAGCTGATCAAGGATATGCTTGTTTTCAAAACTTAATTCCGTCTCTTCTCCCGTTTTAGCATTTATAGCATAAATCTCTGCTGGTTTTACCATTGAAACTTTTGTGCCAACCAATTGATCTCCAGCAATAGCAACCGAATGATAATCGTGCAATCCTTCTGTTATTTGCTTAAACTCTTTAGTTTCAATATTGATTTTATATACCTGGAATGTAGCATTGATTCCTACTACACAATATATGAAATTACCATCTTCAGACCACTCCAGGCTTGATGGACTATAATCAAATTTCTCTGAAAAATTTACTTTTTCTCCGGTAGTTAAGTCAACAACAAACAACCTTTCTTTATCAGCCTCAAATCCTGCTCGCTTCATACTTAACCAAGCCATTTTGGTTCCATCCGGAGAATATAAGGGTGTCCAGTCATAACCAGGCATTCCTTCTGTAAAGTTTGTTGTTTCTCCTGATTCAACATTATAAATATAAATATCAGAGTTCGTGCTTATGGTATACTCTTTTCCTGTTAATTTTTTACAGGTATAAGCTATCGTCTTGCTGTCTGGACTCCATGTAATTTGTTCAATTCCCCCAAAAGGCATTAAAGGTGAATCGAAAGGTTCTCCTTCCATAATATCTTTTGCATTTACCACTTTTCCGTTCACTAAATCCGCAATAAAGATATGACTGTAGTAACCATCTTCCCACACATCCCAATGGCGATACATTAAATCATCATAGATTTTAGCATCAGCTAAAGGAAGATCCGGATTCATATCGTGGACATTCTCTACTACCTTGATTTCGCTTGTAAATAAAATTTGATTGCCATTGGGTGCTACTTTAATATTAGTAACTCCATTGGGTATGTCTGAAATTTGACTTTTTCCAGTTCCATCAGGATTCATTGAAAAAATTTGCATTCCATTTTCAGCTGAAGCAAGAAAATAAATTTTGCTTCCATCAACCGACCAAATAGCATTATACTCTCCTCCTGATGTTTTAGTAATTTGTTGAGGAGATCCCCCATCAAGTTTTAAGGTAAACAACTCGCGATTACTTTTATTTAGTTCCTTAGAATAATAAGAAACTCCATAAAGTATGGTTTGCTCGTCAGGAGAAACTTGCACATCTCCTAATCTTCCAAACGACCATAATACCTCGGGTGTCATCAAATCAGACTCAAGCTTAAGATTGGCTTTACCAATAATTGAAGCTTCTTCTGTTTCAGTAGAGTCCTTGCATGATGTCATGCTTGTTGTTATTATTCCTGCAATTATTGCTAGGAATAAGCCTTTCTGAATAAAGGTCTTTAATTGGTTAAATGTCATGGTATTATTTTTAAATGAGTATTTTGTATTACGAAAGTATAGACGAAATTAAGTAAAGAAGGATTAATTGTCAAATTAAATAGTAAATTGTGAGTAGTGATCTCTTTTAACACTATTATTCACTAATCACCACTCACTAATTACAAATGAAATTACTTCTGCTTATTCTTCTTATTCCTTTTTAAAAATTTCTTGTAATTCTTATCCATCTTTTTGGCCCAATAACAGTTGCCTTTATCCATTGGATTGTAAGGATTACTAAGATCTGCCTCCTCTTTTTTGTTCTTAGGACAACCAAACAAGAAACTAAAACCGAACCTTAGGTTTAAAATTCGTGTATCTAATGGTTTTATAATTCCCAATACATTATCGCTTACCATATGAAATTGTAGGCCGCGACTATGCCAGGCCAAACCAAGTCCTACATTCTTATAAGTATTGTTCAGGTAAGACCAACTTAAACTTGCAGAAAATTTCTTCCACAATGTGGTATTAGCCGATAGAGTTAAAGAAGAATGTAATTTATTTCTGTAAATAACATTTCGGTTAACTATTCCTATGCCCAGTTTTGGTTTGTATTGATACATTCCTCCCAAGTAAATCTGAGTTGGTAACCAGGAATAATAACTGTCCTGCGAAACATTATGGTCAAATGCATCAGCAACAGAATCACTAAGTTCAGTCATGTAATCAGTACTTCTAAAATTGGAACCTATACCAGTACCTGTGTAATCGAATGAACCAACAATTTGAATATTGCTAACATCACTCTTCCATTTAATAAAACCTAAGTCTAAAACACTGGCAGATAATGTGATGTCATCTGAGTATCTGTGAATCCATCCTAAATCAAGAGCAAATCCCTTATTTTTTCCATTCATTAAAAAGCTTGCTACATCCAGATCACCCGTTTCACTTCCATTGATTTTACCATTACTATCTTGAGTGATGGTAATTGGGAAGGAAGTATTAATATTAATATCACCCTCCACATGCAAATCAAAAGTATTAGGATCGGTATACAAACTCATTTCCGATTTGCCTGAATAAACATTGGCCTTCCCGAAAAGCAATTTGGCACGAACACCAAAAATATTGTATGCATCCCATACTTTAGAAACTCCAAGAGAATACTCTCTGTAATATACTGAATGAGTGCGTAAATTATTAAACTCTGCCGTTTCTCCTAAAAATTGCGTGTTCCCTTTCCATGCAAGCTCCATGATACTTCCCGGATATGTTGCTGCCAGATTAATTTTTTCAGCAATATTAAAATTCACGTAATAATCATTAAACCGATAACCAATTGAAATTAAATCCAGATGCAATTCAGAGCTCAATAAATTCGTTTTTTTTATGTTATTGTAAAAACTTCCAATATCCAGTGAGCCCGAGCCATCCGTTGTGGAAACAATTTCATTAAAAGAGAAAGTTGAATTGCTATAGTTTAGTTGAGTTGAACCCAATAAAGGAAATGCCACATACCACTTACAGTTGATTTGCACGGCAGGGTTTAACAAATTGCTCTGTGGTACATTATGCATTAAGTAAAAGCTGTTGTTCTGCTGTGAAAAAGACGTAATAAAAGATAAACAAAAAATAAGAATTAGAGATTCCCGCTTTCGCGGGAATGACATTTTTCTTTTTATTTCTTTGTTCTGTCTCAATATAATGTGTTNCGCTTGAACTCCCAGTTGTAATTCCAACGAATAGTCTCGATAATATTCAATCAAGGTTGAATCTAATGAAACATTTAATATCGCTCCTTCAATTAAAATGTGTCTTACATTTGCTAAATCATCAACTTTATTCTGATCGAAAATTACGTCATTCCGATCATGTGTTGGGTTTACCGTTTGTCCATCACCTGCTAATGTTCCTGCTTCCATCAATAATGGTCCATTCAAAAACATTGAATCAACAACCTGGTAACCAAAATCAAGAAAATAAACCTGCCCTTGTGCATCTGCCGGGAATCCATTATAGGTATTCAACCGAAACATGATACTTACTATTTGTTCCGAAAAATCACTTATTTCCTGCATATCGAAAGGCATGGTATAACTCATAGGAATATCTATTTCATCAACCCAATAAGGAAATCCGGTGCTAGCATTAATGATAAAAAGTAAGGAGTCGAAACCACTTTCTTCATTCATTTGCAAGGACGTGTATCCTACCGGGAAAGAAAAATTTGGATTCCATGTGGATTCCGGATTATTAAAATCGCTTGGTGCATCCTGAATACAGGAAAACGATACAATTATCATTGATAAAAAAATTAATATTCCGGAGATTTTCATTTCAAACGTTCTTAATAAGAAAACTCAAGTTATAAAAAATTGTTTATTCAAGCTATAATAAAACGGCTTTATCAGGTAATTTGGTATAAACTATTTGCTTGAAAAGTTTTCTTTGGTATGCAATCATTCTAATTCAAAATGAAATTTAGAATTATTTTAAAAAATTTCTGTATTTAAGTCCCTGATTACCTGTGTTTGTTTAACAAAGGCGTGCAAACCAATAAACATAGAACATGTAGGGGATATTCCATCAAAATAATCATGTTTATAGAGACTAAATAAAAATAGTGATTTCGATTTTAGTTTGTATAAACCCTAAAAGTCAGCTGTTATGGCAAAAGCAATTTGGAACGGAAGAGTGATCGCGGAAAGCGAAGACATTATTCAAGTAGTTGATGCCTATTATTTCCCAAAAGAATCCATTAATATGGAATATATTAAACCAAGTAAAGCCAAAACTTATTGTTTTTGGAAAGGAGAAGCATCTTATTACGACATAATTGTTGATGATAAAATAAACCAGAATGCAGCCTGGTATTATCCAGATCCAAGTCCAATGGCCGAGAACATAAGAGATAAAGTTGCCTTTTGGAAAGGTGTTGAAGTTAAACTTTAAAGCAAATGAAATGAACTGCGAGATTAAAACCATCATATTGGGAGGCCATTCAGGTAATTGTTACTTGATAAAGAGTCCTTTGGGTTTTGTCTTGATTGATACCGGGGGAAAATCCAAACGAAGGAAATTAGAAGATGAACTTGAAAAAGCAGGTTGTAATTCACAAAACTTCCATCTAATTATTCTAACGCATGGAGATTTCGACCATTCTGGTAATTGTGCATATCTTAAAGAAAAATATAATGTGCGAATTGCAATGCATGTTCGCGATGAAAAAATGATACGAACAGGGGATGTTTTTTATAATAGAAAAAATCGTAAAAGTTTGCTGAAAAGAATCACTGCTCCTTTTTTTGATATAAAACGCTTTGAACCGGATTTTAATATTGATGAAGGTTACAGTCTTTCAAGATATGGAATAAATGCGCGTATCATATATTTACCGGGTCATTCGAAAGGATCCATTGGTATATTAACAGATGATGGAGATTTATTTTGTGGTGACATATTTACAAACATCCAGAAACCTCAACTGAATGCAATAATGGACGATGAAATGGATGCAAAGGCCAGCATTAAAAAACTTAAAAACTACCTGATTGACAGGATATATCCTGGGCATGGGAGTCCGTTTCCCTTGCAGACCCTCAATATTTAAGAAATAATACCTTCTTTTTTTGTAATTTTGATACATACCTAAAATTGATTCTACATGGCATACGATATACATTTAGCAGATAGAATTCATCGAATATTAAAAGATAAAAAAATAGCTTTCGAAGAAAAAAAGATGATGGGAGGATTGTGTTACATGGTAAACGAGAAGATGTGTGTTGGAATAATCAAAGAAAACTTAATGGTAAGGCTAGACCCCGAAATTCAAAGTACGGTAATGAAAAAACCAGGTGCTCGAGAAATGGATTTTACTAAACGCCCCATGAAGGGTTTTGTATTTGTTGAACCAATGGGAGTTGACATGGAATCTGATCTCGAAGAATGGATTCAACTTGCTCTGGATTTTAATCCACAAGCAAAAAAAAGTAAAAAATAACATGTACAGAATCCTTCTAACCACCAATTAAATTCTCTAAAGAATACAGGAATAGTAAGAAGAAATACCTTCATTACGACATATGAATAAAATTCCGTAGATAATTCAAACAGCATCCTGTCCTCGTATTTGTACGCCTTTAAATAGATCCCTAGAAAATTAAATTTGAAAATCAGCTGTTTTCTTCTTTTAGCTTCTTAATAATTGGCGCAAATTCTTCTTTTATGGTTGTAATATCCCAACCTAAATCTTTGTCCTTAGCTACACTTTCAATATCATCTAATATCATTTTTTCCAGATCCTCAATAACTTGACGGCTATGTTTGATGAACGTTTTTCGCTCGTGTCGGGAATCTACAATTTGTTTTAGAAATTCCTCATCATGTTTCCGAAATTTTTTAAGTGATCGATGCACCTGATTGCTTCGATAACCTATCAAACTGAGTGCTTCTGCCGCCATACGCAATGCTACATCCGAAAATTCCCGATAAACTCCATGCAAATCCTTATCCAGCATATGAAAGTAATCATCCCAGGTTTTAGATCTTGAGATAATTTTAAGGTGAGGGAAATGCTTTTTTGCAGTTTCTATTATCTCCAATGCTTTATCAGAATAATCAACAGCTACCACTAATAATTTTGCTGCCTGAGCTCCTGCAGCATTCAACAGATCGTGTCGGGAGGCATCGCCATAAAAAACCTTTAAACCCAATTTTCGTAACAAATCAACATTGTTTGGATCCATATCAAGATAAGTTGCCTGTGTTCCATTCGCTTGCAAGAATCTTCCTATAGTACTTCCGTATCGTCCAAATCCGGCTATTATGACCTCGTTTTGCTCATCGATTACATCAGCCTCCCTATCTTCCTCTTTTTTGGTTCCAAAATATGGTTGTATTAACTTCTCATTCAGTAGCATTAGTAATGGAGTTAATGCCATTGATATTGCCACAGAAGCAATTAACGGATTTGCAGTAGTACCTGTAACCACTCCATTTTGAAGGGCATACGAAAGTAAAACAAAAGAAAATTCACCACCCTGAGCTAGACCAAAAGCAAACAATAAATTGTTGTCCATTCGCATACCAAAAAAATTTCCGATAACGTATAGTACCATCAATTTTACGATAACAAGTCCTAGCACGATTATTGCGATTAATCCGGTATTGTTAATGATCAATTGAAAATCGATAGATGCTCCAACAGCAATAAAAAATAGCCCTAATAACAAGCCTTTAAATGGTTCAATATCTGTTTCCAATTCATGTCTATATTCACTTTGAGCTAGAACAACCCCTGCTAAAAAGGTTCCTAATGCCGGACTTAATCCAACTTCTGTCATTAGTATTGTTATTCCTATAACCAAAAGTAAAGCAGCTGCAGTAAATAATTCTCTTAATCTGGTGTGAGCAATTAGCCTAAATGCTGGACTAATTAAATATTTACCACTAACTATGATAGAAACAATTACCCCAAGTACCACCAATGTTCGTAAAACAATTGGTAAGCTGTCAATCCAGGTGTGACTTTCGTACCCAACCGTTGTCCCTACTTCAGTAATGGCTAAAAGTGGCAGGAATGCAAGAATTGGAATTACGGCAACATCTTGAAATAACAGAACAGAAAAAGCATTCTGTCCTCCTTCGGTTTTAAGTAATCCTTTTTCGCTTAAAGTTTGCAATACAATTGCCGTTGACGAGAGAGCTAGAGTTAATCCAATGGCTAATGCGGTTTGCCAAGGTAGTGAGGTAAACACCATTACTGATCCAAATATTATTATTGAAGCTACGATTACCTGTACCCCTCCTAAACCCAGAATTGGAGACCTTAACTTCCACAGCAAAGATGGTTGCAATTCCAATCCAACTAAGAATAGCATCATTACAACACCAAACTCGGCAAAATGCATCACATCTTGACCTTCTTCACCTATAAAACCAAAAACAAAAGGACCTATTAACACGCCTGCAATTAAATATCCGAGAACTGATCCTAAACCTAATTTCTTTGCAACAGGAACTGCAATTACTGCTGCACTTAAGTAAACAAAAGCCTGATAAAAAAATCCTCCTTCATGCATATTACAGCTCCTCTTTTATTAAATAGTGATTTAAATAATCCAGCTTACGAACTTTCTCAATATCCAGTTTGTCGTCAACGATTGTTTTTAGCAAACCAACATAGTCGTTTTTAAAATCTAAAATTTTATCGTCTTCCATCGCATGAGTACCATGAACAACAAAAGGCGGAAGAGTAATCATTTTACACAATGCGGCCGTTTGTTTAAGTGGAGTTAATAGCTGATTTATCGTAAGATTATGAAATGCGCCAATTTGATATGCCTGCTTTGGTCCTCCAGCAGTAATAGTGCAAAAAAACAACTTACCTTTAAGTTCATTTCCCTGACTTCCAAATGCCCATCCGTGCTCTAACACTAAATCTTGCCACTCTTTTAAGATAGACGGTGTACTATACCAAAAAAGGGGATACTGAAATATAACGCAATCATGTTCTGACAATAATTTCTGTTCTTCCTTAACATCAATGTCAAATTCGGGATAATGCTCGTATAAATCATGAAAGGTAACTCCTTGAAGTTCAGATAAATCATCAACCAGAACCTTGTTAACTTTTGACTTATGAAAAGCAGGATGCGCAAATAAGATTAATACTTTCATCTGAATTTATTTATTCGTTAATAACCAATTCTAATGCAATGAAAATTTTTAACTTCTCATATCTAACATTATATTCTCTTTTATTGTTTAGTTCGAAACTTTAGGGTTATATAAAATTTCTTTATTGCAGCATATTCAAATGGAAAATTTGGTTACATTGCAACTTTAATTATTGCCTTTTCAACATGAATAGAATAAAAAAATCTTATGTCTTCCTAATCATGGGAGCCATTTTAATTTCATTCTCGCCTGTATTAATAAAAGATGCTGGTGCTCCTGGCTCGGTAACTGTTTTTTATCGATTACTATTTGGAACTTTGGTGTTGATAATTCCATTTGTCCTATCAAGAATTAAAAGCAAGGAAAAATTAAACCAAAAAGGAATTCTCATAGCAGCGTTAGCTGGACTATTTTTAGCTATTGATATGACCATGTGGGCAACGGGTATTATGGTTTCAAATGCAGCCATGCCAACTCTGGTTGGTAACTTGGCTCCTCTGTGGGTTGGAATCGGTGCCTTTTTATTTTTCAAGGAAAGGCAAACTACTAAATTCTGGATAGGACTTGTTGTGGCCTTAATTGGTGTTACGTTTCTAATCATTCAAGATTTATACCAACCAAACGGCATATTCAAAGGCTTGATATTAGGGCTATTTGCAGGTGTGTTCTATGCAGGCTTCATGCTTCTTACACAAATTGGAAGAAAATTTTTAAATACAATATCTTACTTATTTATTAGCTCTTTAGCCACTACCATATTTTTGGGGATATTTGTTTTAACCCAAAATATTGAATTTGTTGGATACTCTGCTAAAGCTTGGACCTTATTCATAATTATGGGTGTTTTAATTCAAGCAGGCGCTTGGTTTCTTATCAACTATGCTCAAGGATTTTTACCCGCATCTTTAGTTGCTCCAACCTTATTAGCACAACCAGTATTAGCAGGAATTATCGCATTTTTAATGCTTGGAGAAGAACTTACTATATGGCAAATACTTGGCGGAATAATCGTTGTAATTGGAATTTACACCATACATTTTGCAAAACAAAAGAAAAAAGCGACCACATAATTAAAAGAATCATTATTTTTAAATCAAAATAAAACTCCGATCACGATGAAGGCTTCACGTATAACCAATGGCTTACTTATTTCTTTTGCTCTAGTAACAATAATTATTTATGGGAAAAACTTAATTCAACCATTTGTGGTGGCTCTTATATTTTGGTTTTTAATTAAAGAAATTCGAGATGTTCTAAATAAAATAAAATTTATTGATGATAAAATTCCAAATACCATCCTAAATATCATAGGTTTTGCAGCCATATTTGCCATCATTGGAGGAATTGCTAAAATTCTTACCGTGAACATACAGCAATTATCTAACGAACTTCCTATTTATCAGAACAATATAACCAAAATAACGGAATCAATTAATACTACTTTAAATATTGATATAGTAAGCTCTGTAAAAGAACTTCTTGGAGAATATGAGTATACCCAATTATTATCGGGACTATTTAGCTCTATCACAGATATCTTTGGCGATGCCTTACTTATTATAATATACACTTTATTTTTACTTTTAGAAGAACCCTATTTCTCAAAGAAAATACACGCCATATATTCTAAACAAAACGATGAAGATGATGTAAGAGAGGTGCTTCGTGAGCTGGATAAATCCATTGGCCGTTACTTGTCGTTAAAAACCTTAATTAGTTTATTAACAGGTTTTTTAAGTTATTTTGCATTGCTTATTATTGGCATTGATGCACCACTTTTCTGGGCTTTCTTAATATTCTTAATGAATTATATCCCAACAGTAGGTTCTTTAATTGCAACCGTGTTCCCTGCTATGTTTGCTATGTTGCAATTTGGTGATTTAATGCCAGGTATTTGGGTCCTGATTATTGTAGGTGCAATTCAGTTAGTTGTTGGCAACTATATTGATCCAAAACTTACAGGAAATACTTTAAATGTAAGCCCTTTAGTAGTGTTGATTGGACTCGCTTTTTGGGGTGCAATATGGGGTATTATTGGAATGATTTTAAGTGTGCCTATCAGTGTAATGATGATAATCATATTTTCTCAATTCCCACATACTAAAGGTATAGCTGTTTTATTATCAAAAGATGGAAGTATTATAAAAAATAAAGTTTAGTTCTTATCATTAAAAACAATTTCTAATTGCTTTTGTTAATAGATTAAAATATAGAACCAATATGGAAGATAAAGTAATTCATTCAGAAGTTTTCAATTTCACTAAAAAAGTTGAGTATTCGAGCGATGGAATTGTAAGTAAAAAGATCATTCAAAAACCAGTGGGTAATGTTACTTTATTTGCCTTCGATCAAGGTCAAGAATTAAGCGAACATTCTGCTCCCTTCGATGCTTTGATTCAAGTTTTGGAAGGAACAGCTCAAATTTTGATAAATCAAAAACCTTATGAAGTAACTGAAGGGAGTTCTATTATTATGCCTGCTAATATTCCACACGCAGTAAAAGCTCCATCTAAATTTAAGATGCTGCTTACCATGATAAAAGAATAAACTTTTCTGTTTTCTTTTTGTTTTAATATCCAAAACAAAAAGTATATGAAAATCACATATCACAGTGCAGATTCGCGTGGGCATGCTGACCACGGATGGTTAAACACTTATTTTTCGTTCAGTTTTGCTAATTATTATAATCCTGAAAGAATTCATTTCGGAGCATTGCGTGTTTTAAATGATGACACCATAGCCCCTGGAGAAGGATTTGGAACACACCCTCACGATAATATGGAAATTATTACTATTCCATTAAGTGGTGATTTGGAACACAAAGATAGCATGGGCAATTCAGGAGTAATTCGCAGAGGCGAAATTCAGGTGATGAGTGCAGGTGCAGGAATTCAACACAGCGAGTTTAACCACAATAAAAATCAGGAATTAAAGCTTTTTCAAGTTTGGATTTTTCCGAATAAACGAGATGTTGAGCCTCGTTACGATCAAATCTCAATACCAGATAAAGAAAACGAATTGTTTCAAATTGTTTCTCCCAACAAAGACGATGATGGTGTTTGGATTCACCAGGATGCATGGTTTCATCTTGGAAACTTAACCCAAGGTTGGAATGGTAATTATCTTTTTAAAGGAAACAATCACGGAGTTTTTGCTTTTGTTATTGAAGGAAAAATTACGATTGATAATCATAAATTGGAAAAACGTGACGCTTTACAGATATCTGAAACAAAAGAATTTAATATTAGGGCAGAAAAAGACTCCAGAATATTATTAATAGAAGTTCCTCTGCAAATTAACTGACATGACTGAAGTGAGATAAAAGAATATTCTAATGGTGAAGTAACCATCGTTTGGAAGCCTAAAAATTTTATCCATATAACGAATTGCTTAAAGGCTTTACTAAACGTTTTTGCAATGGTATGCATAATGAATGGTTTTAAATCTTAAGCATAAATTAATGCAAATTTTTTAGTAAATATGTTTAGAGTTTTATAAGATATTTTAATTTTGATCTTCTGAATTAAACAAAGTTAAGTTGAAGCATTTTGTATTTTATTTATTTTTCTTGCTATCATTAAATTTGTGTGCGCAAAATTCAATCTTATCCGATAAAGAATCTATAACTAAAATTGAATTTGGCCTGGATAGCATCTATAATTTCCAGTTTAATCAAGTGGATGAAATTTATGAGCACCTTGATGAAAAGTATCCTGACCACCCTCTTCCTCCACTTTTTAATGCGATTATTATTTATTGGCAGCACTTTCCAGTAACACCAAACAGTCCGTATCATAGAATATATATGGAAAATATTACTCAAGCTATTTCTGATGCTGACTTATTGCTTGATGAAGACCCGAAGAATCCAGAGCTTCTCTTTATGAGTTTAATGGCTCGTTTGCTCGTTATGCAATATTATGCCGATAATGATGAATCATCCAAAGTAATTCCTTATGTGCGAAAAGCTTATAAATTAGCTAAAAAAGGTTTTGCTTTAGATCACAAAATTCAAGACTTTCAATTTATTACAGGACTTTACAATTATTACCGAGAAGCATATCCTGAAAAACACCCCGTTTATAAACCCATGGCATATTTTTTCCCCGAGGGCAATAAAGAACTGGGCATAAAACAATTAGAAAACAATTGGCATCATGGAATTTTTCTGGACGCAGAGTCTTTGTCATTCCTGGTTTATATTAGCCTTAACTATGAAGGTAATTATAAAAAGAGTGCACGATATACAAAAGAGCTGCATAAATTGTATCCGAACAATCCTTTGTTCTTATCTTATAGAATACGTTCCTTGCTTTTGCAAAAAAAGTATAATAAGGCCTTACCTTTCATTCAGGAACTAGAAACTAATCAAGCATCAAATGATTTCTTTAAAACAATGAGTCTTATTTACAGAGGAATCTACGAAGAAAAGAAAAATAAAAATTTCATTGCTGCAGAAGTATTCTATCAAAAAGCCATCGATTTATCTGATTCATATAAGCCATTTATTAACAGTCGGATTTCATATGCTTATTTTGGTTTAGCCCGGATTTGTAAAAATAAAGATCGAAAAAAAGCTACATCGTATCGAAAAAAAGCAATGGATTTGAGTAGTTCTGCTCATCTAAATTTTGATTAATTTCATATTAATTTGACATGTTTATGATAAAAAGCTACCTTAGTTAGGTAAACTTTTATTATGCATCGCCAACCTCATATACTCATCGTTGATGATGACGGTTTTATCCGGGAATCTATTGAACTCATTGCAAATCAGTTAGGTTATAAATCTAGCTTAGCTTCGAATGGAAAGGAAGCTCTTTCTTTTGCCAAAGAACATATTTTTGATCTTATCATATCTGATTTGTACATGCCGAAAATGGATGGGCATGAACTGGTACAGAACATCAGAGCAATGTCTGAGTATAAAAATATTCCATTTCTTTTTCTTTCAGGGGCGAATGAAAGAAGCACGTGGATTAAAAATTTAAATGCTGGTGCAGATGATTTCATTACAAAACCATTTGATAAGAAAATATTGGCTCTAAAACTAAAAAGCTATATAAAAAAACATCTTCTTCGCAAGGAATTGCTAAAAAGCAATATGGAATATAATATAAACTTAAGCGAAGGAACTGTATTGTTCTGTACTTCCAAAAAAAGTAAACTAGAACTAAATCCCGAGATGCTTTATGCAAATCTAAAAACTATATATAGCAGTAAGGAACTATTTAAAGAAATAGATAGTCTCAAAATTTGGTTAGTATTAATTGATTCAAACGCAGCAAAAGAATACGATGTTAGCAAAATTAAAATTTCTTCTAATCTGGAATTTTCTATTGTATTTCTGGCTAATGATTTAAAGGAAGTTGAAAGTCAAATTTATAGCGGGATTGGAAATTTTATTTCAAAATCGCTTCCTGAAAACCTATTTTACCATCAGCTCAATGCACTTATTTCAAGAGAGATAGAGCTAAAGAACAAGTACATAAATGCCATCAAATTAGCCGCAGACAATTCACCTATACGATTTGAACGAAAAACCGAGCAATCTTTTAGTAATTACAAAATCTCAATTATTCACGAACCTTATGAATATGTTCCCGGGGGAGATTTCTATGAAATCTTTTCTAATAAAGAAAATGATATTAAAATCATTGTGATTGGAGATGTAATGGGTAAAAAGTGGGGAGCATGGTTTTTTGTAAATGCATATCTTGCTTACATTAGAAGTACCATTCATTTTTTACTTAATAATACTCCTTCGAAAGAATTAACACCATCCGGAATAATTGAACATTTAAACAAGGAGATTTCGCATGATTTGCAGGTAGCCGAAGTATTTACAACTTTATCCGTAATAATTCTAGATCGAAATAATGTAATTCGTATTGCAGCTGCAGGTGCTATGAAACCCTTAATGTACAAATCAATTGATAATATTGTAGATTCTTTAAATATAACCGGAATGCTTCTTGGCATATCAGAAGATTCTAATTACCAACAGCTGGAACTTAAATTGGGAAAAAACGATAAACTACTATTTTTCTCTGACGGTTACACCGAAACGTTAAACTCAGAAACAAAAGAATTGCTATCTACAGGAGCTGTAATAACTGTTTTTCAGAAATTGGGCAGTTATAGAGAACTTGACATATCGCTTCTTGAAAAAACCATAATCAAAGAAAACAGAATTTCCTCTTTTGATGATGATAGAACATTGTTGCTAATCTCACGATTTTAAGTTATTAACATTCTTTGAAGAGCCGTTGCATAATATCACAATTAATCTATTTTTGCTGAGCTTTAACGCTTTTTTTATTAACCTATAAAATTATTTTATGAAAATTTTATCTTTTCGATGATTTAGCAAAAGAATTTCCTTTTGCATTGGTTTATGAAGCTGCGGTAATTAACAACGAAAAATTTATTGCTTTTAAGGAAGCTTATGCAGAGAGTGCTGGAGGAAATGGTGCTGCAGGAGGAAAGGCAAAAGAGACAATTTCATTATATCATAAATCAGAAAAAAGAATTGTGTACCTGGGAGCAATGGTATGAGTGAATCAAGCATTAAAGTTGTTATGGAACAAATTACTTCTGACAGAAGCGAGTTTCTGGGTATGTTAAAAGAAGGTTCCGATGAGCTTTATGCTGATATGAAAGAAAATCTTCCAAAGAAGATTGAAAAAATGAAAAAGAACCTTACTAAAATTAACCAGCAATTAACATTTTATAATTATAGCTGTTCCCTATTATTAAGGAACAGCTTTTTTAGCGCTTTTTTATGTTTTAAGTATTAATAATGCAGAAGTTACACTATAAAATAAATGTATTAGCTAAAAATCGTTAGTCTAATAAAAAAATTGTAATTTGTATCCCATCAAAAAAATTTAATTAAATGATTTTACAACAAATTTTTAATCAGGAGTTTTGGGCAAGTTTGCTCAATCAAATCGCTGATTGGTTCATGAACCAATTGCCATCATTGGTTTTGTTAATAGTGTTATTATTTGTTTCGCTAAAACTCTTAAAGCTTGTTATTCGAAGGTTAAAAAAAATCTTTATTAACCATGCAACAAAAAGTGAAAAAATAGATACGCTTGAAGCCGAAAAACGAATAAGCACCTTAATGAGTATACTAAAAGGCCTTGGAAAAATAATCATATGGTCAGTTTTTTTAATGATTTTTCTTAAGAAACTGGGTGTTGATATTGCTCCCATCCTTGCTGGAGCAGGTATTTTAGGCTTAGCTATTGGTTTTGGAGCCCAAGAATTAGTAAGAGACTTTATTTCAGGGTTTTTTATGATCCTCGAAAACCAAATTCGTGTTGGAGATTATGCTATTATTGATGGAACAGAAGGTTTAGTAGAGAAAATTCAATTAAGAACTTTAACCTTACGCGATCTTTCTGGTGTAGTGCATGTTTTTCAGAACGGAAAAATAAATAGCCTATCGAACATGACGAAAGAATGGTCGGCCATGGTTTTTAAAATTGGTGTTGCTTACAAAGAAGATGTTGATTCGGTAATAAGGATTATGCAACAAGTTGGGGAAACTATGCTTCATGATAAAGATACTAAAGATAGAATTCTTGAACCGCTATTAATTATGGGCCTGGATAAATTTGATGATAGTGCTGTTATAATAAAGGCAAGACTAAAAACTATCCCTGGAGAACAGTGGTCGCTAGGCCGTGAGTACAGAAAAAGGCTAAAAAAAGAATTCGATGAAAAAGGTATAGAAATTCCTTTCCCACACACAACAGTGTATTGGGGCGAAAAAATTAATCCACTTGAGTTAAATATAAAAAAATAGATGATGAAAGAAATTACAGACATTCTATTTTCCTTGATAGGATCAGGAATTGTTCTATTGTTTTTGGTTCTATTTCTTTTTATGAACAGGTGGTTCTTTAACAGGATGAAAACGACTAAAGAGTCGGCGCAAATTACAAAACAAACAATATCTATTCTTATTATTTTAGCTGGAACACTCACGTTTATTCTATCATTGCCAATGGACAAAAGTCTTAAAGGGCAAATACTTAGTTTTCTGGCAATAATAATAAGTGCAGCTATTGCTTTAAGTTCAACCACAATACTGGGGAACCTCATAGCCGGAATAATGAACAACTCAATGGGTCGGTTCAAAATTGGGGATTTAATTCAAGT
>PKTC01000338.1 GCA_002869305.1 Marinilabiliales bacterium | reverse complement strand
TTCTTTTCTTAGATTTACAATAAACATATTGCTTTGAGGTTGTAGAACGATATTAACATATTGTAAATCAACACCAACTGTATTTGGTGAGCTTGCACCATAAGCGCCTTTTTTATCGTATAAATCTTCCATTTTAACTTTTCTTTCAACTAATAATTGAAAATTTTTGCTATAAACTAATTCCAAAACATTAGTTTCATGAAAATAAAATCTGTAATCGCAGATAACTACATATTTTACATCTTCTCTATTCAACGAATAATATTTGTCATCTTCAATATAATAAATATCATCTGAAATTATATTGTAGTTAAGAAGAGCATCTGTTTTTACGTTATCATTAAAAACAACGGTCCCTTCTTGAAATGAATTGAAAAAGAACTGTGCGTTTTGAGCAAATTGATTATTTATATCACACTGCTTTTCCTGAGAGTAACCATTGATTAGAGATATTATAGCAACAAAGAAAATTGAAATTAGATTTTTCATAAAGCTTTTATTTTATTTAAAATTAGAATTTAATTTCCTTTTTTCAAAATACATTTAATTTTTTCTTAAAGCTTATAAACTTTTGTTATAAATTTAAGCTTACTAAAAAATAACAAATAAAATTTGAAAAGCTAAATTCTGATTCTATGATGATTCTAAATTATTTTAAAATTGCATTAAGAAATATATTTAAAGATAAATATAATGCTCTTTTGTATTTTTTAATTCTCACAATTGGTATATCGAGCTTTTCAGTAATGGTTATGGTTGTCGATCATGAATTAGGTTTTGACAAATTCCACAAAGATGCAGATTCAATTTATCGAATTACAACATACTTTAAAAGAGAAAATGGGCGGGAAGTAAAATGGGCAATTACAAATGGATATTTACCTACATTGCTCAAGGAGCAAATTCCAGAAGTTGAGTCAGCAATAAAGTTTCTAGTAGTTCAGTCGGAATTAAGTATTAACATTGATGATAAATCATTTATTTTACCTGAAAGAAGTGGTTATTTCGCCGATTCAAGTTTCTTTTCAGTTTTAGATTTTCCATTGTTATATAGAGACAAAGATGAAGTACTCTCAAAGCCCAATATTATTGTAATTAGCGAAGATTTGGCAATTAAATTATTTGCTAAGCTTGATGTTGTGGGTGAAAAAATTGAATGGGATTTTGGAAATGAAAAGAGGGATTTAATAGTAAGTGGTGTGATGAAAAATATACCTCATAACTCACATTTGCAATTTGATTTCTTAATTTCAGGAACCTCATATGGAGAATACTGGGATCAGTTAGAAGATCCACAAAGTAGAAGTTGGTCCTGCCATGTTTATTTTAAGGTTAAACCTGGAACTAATTATATTCAGCTGAAAGAAAAGATAAAAAAAGAAGTATTTGGGGTATATGGGGAAAGGATGCAATATCCAATTCAGAGATTTACAGATATCTATTACAATGCAAATAATCTTTTTGAAGAAACCTCTGGAGGCAATATGCTATATGTTAAAATACTGTTGTCCTTAAGTATTTTGATTCTTTTTATCGTGGCAATAAACTACTCAATTTTAACTGCATCAAAATCATTAAAACGATATCACGAAATTGGAATTAGAAAAACTTTGGGTTCAAATCACAGAAAGATAGGTTTAAGATTTATAGTTGAGGCTTCATTTTTTAGCTTTATTTGTGGAATTATATCCTTAGGAATAACAGAGATTCTTTTTCAATTTATAATATCAAGATTTATTTATGAAGCCAACTTAAGTTTATTTGGTAATACCAAACTGATAGCAATAATTCTTCTATCGAGTGTTTTATTGTGCGTTCTTTCAGGCATTTATACAGCTACAGGTTCATTAAATAAAAGTGTAATTAATATTTTGAAGGGTAAATATAAAACTCAACAAGATAGGCAGTTTAGTTTAAGAAATATATTAGTCATATTTCAATTTGTAATTACAGGCTCGTTAATTGCCGGGAATGTTATCATATTAAAACAACTGAGATATATTGAAAGTAAAGACCTGGGTTATAATAAAGAATATGTTATTAATATTTCAAGGCCTAGTAATGTTAGCAATGGCCAGTTTAAGGCTTTTGCTGAAGAACTTAGAAAAGAAACTTGTGTTATAGGTGTAGGTGCTACATTATATAAATTTATTAGTGATTATAACGCAACCTCAATTAGTGTAGTAAATGAGAAGGGAGATACTGTTTCAACAAGAGTTCAATGGAATTCTATTGATGAAGGTTTAATTCCAACATTAAATATGCAATTAATTGACGGAAGAAACTTCTCAGGCGAAATTAGAACAGATTCTTTTGCCGCTATTGTAAATGAAGCAGCTGTCAAAAATCTAAATTTAAAAGACCCTGTTGGTAAAAGAATTTTGAACAGTTATCTTTTTGGAAATCAAGGTAAATTAATTGGTGTTGTTAAAAATTTCCACTTTCAGTAATTTAATAATGAAGTTATACCGGTTTTACTAATTTTAAACCGTAATGATTGGTCACAAGAAATGATAATAAAAATTGCATCTACTGATATAAAAAATAGCATAACAATAATTAAATCAAAGTGGGAAGAAGCTGGTATATTATCTCCATTTGAATTTACCTTTCTTGATAATTGGTTTCAGGAACTTGTTGTAAAAGAAAAAACGCTAAGTAAAATTGTAATACTTTTTACAGGTGTATCAATTCTTTTAGCATGCTTAGGTTTGGTTGGGTTAGTTCGTTATACAACAGAAAGTAGAAAAAGAGAAATTGGGATCAGAAAAGTTTTTGGGGCTACCAGAAATAGTATATTAAAATTAATCAATTTACAATTTATAAAGCAAATACTTTTGGCATTTGTTATTATGGTCCCTTTATCACACATTGCAATTAACAGATGGTTGGATAGTTTCGAATATCATACTAACAT
>PKTC01000149.1 GCA_002869305.1 Marinilabiliales bacterium | reverse complement strand
ATCCACCCTGATATCCAAAATTTCCAACTTGACCGGAATAGGTTGAATATATCGCATGAATTTCACTGTAATGATCTACTTCATATCTAAAATTATCCATATAATCATATACCCCCGCAGCAGGATTATACTGTTCCAGTTCTGATAATTCCTCACTAGCATCAATTCGTAAATTATAACCAGCCTCAAACTTATCATTCTCCCTAAGCAGCAAAGTATAATCTACCTGCACTCTATAATCTATGCTTGGACCTGATTCAAAAGATTTTTGTCCACTTGATAAGCCATCTGCAGCATCAAATAGCTCATTTAAATTTTCTTCATCAGAATCACTTAGCCTATAATTTAGTAAGGTATAAAGCTGATGGTCCTTTTTAAGAAATTTATGGGTATAGCTCAAGTTATAATTATAATACCATCCTCCTCTGCTAGATGATTCTTCACTTAAATAAAATTCATTGCTAGTTGCAGGCGTCGTATATTCTTGATAATCAGTTAGACTACTGCCAATTCTTTCCCTATATCCAGCTCTTGCTTCAAAATTGATCGAATTTCTTGGATTTAAAGTTAAATCTAAACCACCTCGAAAACTGTATGATTGACCTCCACGTTTAAAATCGCCATTGGATAAAATAAAAGATGTAGTATCATTCACTGTTGTTCTATTTTCAGAATCCCGCTGGCCTTCCATGTTTCTATTATTAAGATCGGCACCAAAGAATACGTTTACACGCTCTTTTCTCCAGTTAACCAGAAAATCACCTCCATATCTTTTAAACCTACCAACGTTTAAATCAACTATTCCGTTAAATCCTTGAAGCTTATTCTTTTTTGTGATAATATTGATAATACCAGAAGTTCCATCAGGATCGTATTTTGCCGACGGATTGGTGATAATCTCAATATTCTCAATAGCACTTGCAGGTATCTGACTTAATGCATCACTAGGGTCTAAAACGGTAGGCTTCCCATCAATTAGTACCGAAAAACTTTCGCTTCCTCTTAAACTTACGTTTCCTTCTATATCTACCGTAATAGAAGGGATACTTTCAAGTATCTCAACCGCAGTTCCCGAAGCTGATGTATGTTGCTGACTAACATTTATAACTTTTTTATCAATCTTATAAGTCATGGTGGGTCTATCGGCAACTACTACAGCCTCACCGATTTCTTCCGTAGCAGGTTCCAACATAATTTTTCCCAAATCAAGATGTTTATCTTCCGGATTGACTAAAACCTGGTCAATTATTCTAGTATTATATCCAATAAAGGTTATACTTACTTCGTACATACCAAAATCTAAACCTTTAAGCTTAAAAAATCCAGTCTGATCAGTAATCGTTCCATTCACTAACAGATTATCTTCCTTTTTCTTCATTGCGATAGTAGCATATTCCAAGGGCACATTCGAACTTGCATCAAAAACAAATCCTTTTAAGCTTCCACCAGGAAACTCAACTGGATTCTCCTCACTATATGCTAACCAAAATATACTAATTAAAATTACTGATAATAATATCTTCTTTATCATACTTCTTATTCTATTAATTAAGGTTTAAATTAAACTTTAGACACAAACACATATGAATTATTACAAAAGTCTTATCTAAACTTTAATATTTATCTAAAACATTAAATGTTGGTAAATGTTTGATATGTACATAAAATGGTTAGACTATTTTATGTTTTTCATGGAAAGTTGAATTCTTTTCCTTGCAATGTCAACTTCAATTACTTTAACTTTAACATGTTGATGAAGTTTTACAATTTCATTGGGATCTGACACAAAACGATTAGCTAGTTGAGAAATGTGCACTAATCCATCTTGTTTTACACCAATATCGACAAATGCTCCAAAATTTGTAATATTTGTCACAATCCCTGGCAATTCCATGCCTTCATGAAGATCTTGTATTTTATGAATACCTTCGGCTAACTCAAAAACTTTTATTCCATGTCGTGGATCGCGTCCGGGCTTTGCAAGTTCTTTTATGATGTCATTTAAAGTAGGTAATCCTACTTCATTACTAACGTAATTTTCTAATTTAATTTGCTTTCTTAGATCTTCATTCTTAATAAGATCAATGACCTTACAGTTTAAATCTGATGCCATTTTTTCAACAATATGATAACTTTCCGGATGAACAGCACTATTGTCTAGAGGATTATCAGAATTATCAATTCTTAAGAAGCCTGCAGCCTGCTGAAAAGCCTTATCCCCCATCCTTTTTACCTTTTGTAATTCTTTTCTGGCTTTAAAGGCTCCATTCTCTTTTCTGTACTCTACAATATTTTGTGCCAATTGAGGACCTAGTCCAGAAATATATGTTAACAAATGTTTACTTGAAGTATTTAAGTTTACTCCAACCAAATTCACACTGCTTTCAACAACCTGATCTAACTTATTTTTTAATTTGTTTTGATCTACATCATGCTGATACTGTCCAACACCAATTGACTTTGGATCAATTTTAACTAACTCTGCTAAAGGATCCATCAATCTTCTTCCAATAGATACGGCACCTCTTACCGTAACATCATATTCCGGAAACTCTTCCCGAGCAACAGGCGAAGCTGAATATACTGATGCTCCATCTTCACTAACCACAAAAACTCTTAAGTCCTTTGAAAATCTAATTTTCTTCACTAGCGCTTCTGTTTCCCTACTAGCTGTGCCGTTCCCAATTGCTATAGCATCAATTTTGAAAGTTTCAACCATGGAATCAATTTTTTTTATGGCCATTCCGCGCTCATTTTGTGGTTGATGTGGATAAATGGTCTCGTTATGCAACAAATTTCCTTGTGCATCAATGCAAACAACCTTACAGCCGGTTCTATAACCAGGATCAATGGCTAAAACGTTTTTCTGACCTAATGGTGGTGCTAATAACAATTGACGAAGGTTATCAGCAAATACTTT
>PKTC01000150.1 GCA_002869305.1 Marinilabiliales bacterium | reverse complement strand
TGGTTACTATTCAGAATATAATTTCAGTATTACTTATTATTACTACCATAGTAATATATTCCCAGTTAGATTTTATGAAAAATAAATCTTTGGGTTTTAATTCAGATAATATATTGGTTATACAACGTCCAAATCGATTAAGGACCAATGTCCAGGCATTTAAAGATATAATTAATAAAAATCCTGATATAATTAGTTCAACATACTCTTATGGAGCTCCACAAATGCTTGTGGAAACCATGGTGTATTATACCAAAGAAAATAATGTAGAGGAAAGTTATTCTGTTGCCCGTTTTCCAACGGATTTTGATTTTATTGATACTTATGGTTTAAATCTAGTAAAAGGCAGAAAGTTGGATAAAGAGTTTTCAACAGATTCTGCAGCTGTGGTCGTAAATGAAACTGCGCTTAGAGTAATGGGATTGAATAATCCTTTAGAACAAGAAATATACTATTCTTATGAGAAAGATTTACCATTAAAAATTGTTGGTGTGGTTGAGGATTTTCATACCGGACCATTGCAGAGTCCAATCAGACCAACACTTGTAATTATTAACAGAGATAGGCCTCCAATGTATTATATGATAAAATATAAAGCTGGTAAAACAAAAGAAACCATTGAGTTTGTAAAAGAAAAGTGGAATGAATTTTTACCTGGAGAAGTATTAGATTACAATATTCTCAATGATCATATTAAAACTCAATATAAAAGTGAAGATCAGGCAGGAAAATTGATCTTAGTATTTGCATTATTATCAATTTTAATAGCCAGTTTGGGCTTATTTGGGATGGCATCTTATATTGCTAATTCTAAAGTAAAAGAAGTCGGAATTAGAAAAGTTCTTGGAGCAACTATTAACGGCATATTTAGAGTAATGATAAAAGAGTTCTTTAAATGGGTTTTATTGGCTAATGTTATAGCATGGCCAATTGGCTATTTTGTAATGAATAATTGGCTGCAGAACTACGCCTTTAAAATCAATCTGCGTATTCATATCTTTATAATGGCCGGAATAATATCCTTTGTAATAACTTTTATTACTGTGGCATATAAGGTGTTAAAATTATCAATGATTAATCCCACAAAATGTTTAAGATATGAATAGTTAATAAGTTAGCTATATAACCTTATTTCACCTGGAAGCTTTTGGTATTGAGTATTATTTTTCCATCTTGCGAAATGCCAATAACATTAATTTGATATTCTCCATCAGTATCACCGGTATAAAAAGAGAAATCAATAGATTTGCCATCGCTTAAATCAAAATCCGGATTCCAATACAATGTATTTCTTGTATCGGGTATATTTTCTTCAACACTTTGCCTGTCGTAATTTGCATTTAATTTTTTACTTAAAAATGTGTAATTAAGAAATAAGCCTGTAGGTGGAAGTTTAATGCTTGCAAAATCATTTTCAACAGAAATAAGATTAATTATTCCTCCATAAGTTACTTCACCTCTAATATAAGGTTCTGTAACTACATCTATTCTTGATACTTTTTTTGGCGATATTGATAAAATGTCGGCATGATCATAGATGGGTATAAAATCTATCATTACCAGTGGCTCATATATAAACATTTCAGTCTGGTTACCTGATACTGTAAGTTTCTTTTCTCCCTTTGTACCTCTAACTTTAACAGGAAAAGGAAGTTCGGTAAAGTAATCCTCTATAACGGGCAATTCGATAAAATCATTTATGTGGATAATACTATTTGCTTTTCCATAAAAAGGTATAGTATCTATTCTTTGCGATTTTTCAATTTCGGTTAGACCGATAGTGTCTATGTTAAAATAATTCCTAACATTATTGTTAACAGCATAGGAATATGCGACTTTCTCTTCCAGTTCTGTTAAATAAAATGGAGGAGAGGGTAAAATAACAGTCTCGGTACAAAAATCATTATCAACTAATATCTCTGGCTCGATATTTTCTTCATTGTCGCAGCTTATAAAAATATCATTGCTATGATAGAATTCCGGAAGTACAAATGAGAAATGACCAACAGAGTCCGTAATTTGCGGATAGAATTGGTTATTATTCTGGTTCATAATCGAGAGATTAATTTTTATGGAAGGTAAAGCTTTACCGCTTTTTTTATCCAAAACAACTCCTGAAATTGATATTCCGGTTATTTCAGGATGATAATATAGTTTTTCTTCAAGCATAGAAGAATGCTTTAATTCCTTATAAATGACACCCTCTTTTTGAGTTACAGATATAACTATTTTCTTGATTGAATCTGATTTATAATTATTCTTGCATATTATGGAAACCTTTTCTCGATTTTTAAACTCTTCTTTGTTCAAAGTTATTTCCAAATGCTTTGCGACTGTAATATTGTTTAAGTCCTTCATAATTGCAGTATCCTGGTGATAACCATTCAGAATATCTGATTTATCCGGGTTTACAATTTTTAGAAAGCGGTATTCGTAATTCTCAGGGCCAAAATTCCTCATGTATCTGGTATATGCTCTCAAATAATAATTGCCAGATAAAACATTATTTGGTATTATGACTGAACCAGAATATTCTTGATTAATCAATTTGTATTTTTCACCCACTATTTGTTTTCCATCAGGTGTTATTAACTCAAGGTATATATAATTGCTTAAAGTATTATCTGAATCTTGTGATATTAAAAATGAAGAAAATTGTATAGTTTCTCCGGTTATATACAAAGATTTATCGGTCAATAACCCTGTTTTTTCATTAAAGTGTGGTTTCTGACCAGTTGATAACTGAGTCGTAAATAATATAAGGGCTAAAATAAGATGTAATCTGGTTTTCATAATTTTAAATTTAATTTGGCCAAAAATCAGGTTTAATAGTTGTTCCTCCTAATGAAGTGCAATCAACACATGCATCACTTAAACGAAAAGTTCCTCCATCGAACCATAAATAGATAGGCTTATCTAT
>PKTC01000241.1 GCA_002869305.1 Marinilabiliales bacterium | reverse complement strand
TTTGCCAACTATTGCAACAATGTGGACGGAGGACAAGCTTCTGGTTTCGCCAATGTTGCAAAAGGCGATGTTAACTGGGGGCAAATGGCTGGTTTTGCCAATTACGGGAATTCTGTAAGAGGTTTCCAAATTGCAGGATTTGCAAATGCTTCCAAAAACGAAGTAAGCGGTGGGCAAATAGCCGGTTTTGCAAATTATGGAAAAACAGGGGGTAAATATCAGTTAGCAGGATATGCTAATATTGCGAACGAAGAAATTAATGGTATTCAACTTGCTTCATTTAACTACGCTAAGAAAGTTAAAGGATACCAAATTGGAATCATAAATATTTCTGACACCATTGAAAGTGGTTTACCTATTGGCTTATTTTCATTTGTTAAAAAAGGTTTTCATCGCATTGAGATATCCACAAATGATGTGTTTTATACATCCTTATCGTATAAATTAGGGGTTCCAAAATTATATAACTCTATCAGGTTGGGTTATGACCTTTCTGATAAAATTGGAATTGGATATGGAATTGGGACTCAAAGTAAAATTAATGAAAAGTTTAATTTTAATATAGACTTAAGCTCTGATCTGATTTTTGAAACTGACTCAATCGATTTGCAAGTTTCAACAGATCTTACTTTTGAATCTAGTTCATATCATATAATAGGTTCGCTTAATAAATTGTCTTTTAGTTTTGATTATAACTTAACTAAACGAATTTCAATTTACGTTGGACCATCCTTAAACGTATCTGCAATTTCGTTGGATAACAACACAAGTACATATCCTAACATAGCTCCTTATTCTCTTTACAATGAAACATTCTCAAATACCCAGGTTAAAATTTGGGTAGGTGGAATATTTGGTCTTTCCTTTACATTATAATTGCTAAGCATAAATTGTCATTCTCTCGTTGGCGGGAATCTCATCAAAACCAACTTTCTTATAAATTGTGCAAGGATTATGTTCAAGTTCAAATAAATTCCCACATTCCAACTTGTTCCTATCGGAGTTATTTTAACAAGAGCAGTGATTAATGGGTTTCTTTTAAATTCTACGTTGATTATTGTATTCTTTGGAAAGAAATCATTTCGATTGAATTAAAACCCTTTAAATATTTTCCTATTCTGCATTTTTCTGCACTTTCTAACCTGTTGATTTATTGACGATAATCAATCGCGCCTAAAAAAATTTCAACTTTTTTTGCTTTCTGATAGAGGTAAAATAAAATACAGTTGTCATCCTAATGAATTAACACAAAAAAGAATTTTTTAAAATCGAATAAAAATGAAAACAAATACAAAACAAATTACAGACACTGAGCTTACATTAGGGTTTTGCCCTAGGAGCTTACTTGTATTCACTCAGTTCGCTTTATTAATTAAGCGTAACGAAGAAAATCAAAAAAAGATCAAAAGTAAAAAAGGAGTGAAAACATTAGGAACAATTATGGCAACCGCTCTTATTCTTTTCTGGGGAATTAACACGAATGCTCAACAAGACAGCATAAAGACAATGCCTTTTCAAATGACTTTTGTTACTACGCTAGGAACAAATGGTTTGAACGCATGGAATATCACAAATAAATTTTCAGTGAATCTATATGCCGGATATAACGGCGGATTAGATGGAGTTGAATTATCTTCTTTTGCCGGAGTTCTAAAAAACAATATGGTCGGGACACAGATTGCAGGATTTGGTAATGGAGTTTTAGGAACTGGAAATGGGGTTCAGTTGGCAGGTTTTGCAAATTTTGTAAATAAAGATTATAAAGGAGTTCAAGCTGCTGGATTTGCCAATGTAATTTGTGGAAAATCCAGTGCAATTCAACTTTCCGGGTTTTCGAACGTTGCTTTGGATTCCTTTGATGGTATTCAGATCACGGGTTTTGCCAATGCTTCAGTAAAAGAAATCACTAAAATTCAACTTTCCGGTTTTGCCAATTATTCCAAAGGAAATGGAGCTGGTCAGATTACTGGCTTTTCAAATGTAAATACAGGCAGCTTAAAAGGAATCCAACTTGCCGGATTTTCAAATGTTAATACAGAAACTGTTCAAGGAGTTCAAATAGCCGGGTTCTCGAACTATACTAAAAAGCTTAAAGGAGTTCAGATAGCTCCATTCAACTATGTCGACTCTCTTGAAAGTGGTATTCCAATTGGTATATTTAGTATTGTTCGAAATGGATATCGTGCATTTGAAATTAGCGTTAACGAAACCTTGTATGGAGTTGCCAGTTTTAAAACAGGCGTAAAATCATTCTACAATATTATTTCAGTCGGAGCAAGTTACCGTGAAGGTAAATACTTGTGGGGCTGGGGATATGGTATTGGAACCTTAATTCAATTAAAAGAAGACTGGAACCTGGGAATAGAACTTCTTTCCTATCATATCAACGAGAACGAATGGTTTACCGATGAAATGATTATTCATAACAAACTGCAGATAACAGCTTCTAAAAAGGTTTCTAATAACATGGAAGTATTTGGTGGAGCCAGTTGGAATGTAAATGTATCCGAAACAATTGATAAGAATGGCAATGCATTTGAATCATCTGCTACACCATATGATGTTTTTGATAAAACGTATGGAAACGACAACAATGTAAAAATGTATCCTGGATTTACAGCAGGTATAAGATTTTAATTCAACCTAAAAATTATAAACACTCTATTAATTAAAAATTATGAAAACACTTAAAACAATTATAAACACAATGCTTGTTTTACTCGTATTTCAAAATACGCAAGCATTTGAATCAAACATGCAAACACAAACCATCCGTGGTAAAGTTATCGACCAGGATTCTAAATCTCCATTAATAGGAGCTAATATCATCATACTAAATAGTGATCCGATACGAGGAACAAGTTCAGATGCAGATGGATATTTTAAAATTGACCAGGTACATGTTGGTCGTGTTGATCTGAAAATA
>PKTC01000047.1 GCA_002869305.1 Marinilabiliales bacterium | reverse complement strand
TTCTGATTTCCGCCCGGGGGTTGTAAATATTGGTGAAAACCATTGAAGGGCCAAGGAATACATCATCTTCACAGATTACACCTGTATAAATAGATACATTGTTTTGGACCTTTACATTATTTCCCAAAACAACTTCGGGCGATACAACAACGTTTTGTCCAATATTGCAATTATTTCCAATTACACATTTTTTCATTACATGTGAAAAGTGCCAGATTTTTGTTCCAATACCAATTTGACAACCTTCATCAATAACAGCAGTTTAATGCGAAAAATAGTGATTGGTGACTGGTGATTGGTGAATTGAATTTTCCGAGTTATATTCCACATCTACCTCTTTTACTCTATTTTCACCTGTTTTATTTCTCAAATAATTAATTAGACCGTTTGATAATTTACCAACGGCAGCAATTTTCTCATTAATTTTAGAATCTTCTATTTCGTATAGATTTGATATGATTATTATTTGTGTTTCTATTTCAGCTAATGATCCTCTTGCAATATTAAGAAAATAAATAAGTTCCTTATCTGATTTTCTTGAAGATCCTTCAGCTATATTTGAAGGAATTGAGACAACTGCTCTTTTAATTTGGGCCGTTATTCCATAAAGTTCTTCCTTTGGCAACTTATTGGTAAATTCATAAATCATTTTAACAAGATCCATTGCTTCTTTCCAAACATCTAATTTTTTATGATTCATTTTTTTATATTTTATATGCTTTCAAATCACTATTCACAAGTCACTGTTTACTCAAAAAAGTAATAATAGAAGATACAATAAACTCCTGTTCCTCTCGCGTAATTTCTGTATGAATAGGTAAAGATAATACACTTTCAGATAATTTCTCCGTTACTGGGAAAGATTCCCCATCAGTCTTTATATATGCTTTTTGGTTATGAAGAGGAACCGGATAATAAATCATGGATGGAATTCCATTTTCTTTTAAGTAATCCTGCAATTCGTTTCTATTAATTGAATCTGCCAGTAAAAGTGTATACTGATGATATACATGGTTAGTATAATTTGCAACTTGTGGAATTTCTATTTTTGAAATATCTTTTAATAGTTCATCATATATTTTTGCTGCATCTTGCCTTGCTTCACAATAATTATCCAGGTATTTTAATTTCACATTTAATACTGCCGCCTGAATTGTATCTAACCTTGAATTACATCCAATAATATCGTGATGGTATTTAATGCTTTGTCCATGATTTGCAATCATCTTACATTTCTTTGCTAGATCATTATCTTTTACAAACATTGCGCCACCATCGCCATAGCAACCTAAGTTTTTAGAAGGAAAAAATGAAGTTGTACCAATATCACCAATTGTTCCTGCTTTCTGCTTAGCTCCATTTGAAAATGAATAGTCTGCTCCTATAGCTTGCGCTGTATCTTCAACAACAAATAAATTATATTTTTTAGCAATTTTCATGATACTTTCCATATCAGCGCATTGACCATACAAATGCACTGGCACAATCACTTTTGTGTTTGAAGTAATGATATTTTCAATTTGATTTACATCAATCGTAAAATATATAGGATGAACATCTACAAATACAGGCTCTAGTTGCAACAATGCAATAACCTCCGCCGTTGCGACATATGTATGAACAGGCACAATAACTTCATCACCTGGCTGGAGTCCTAAGGCCATTAGTGCAATTTGCAATGCATCAGTTCCATTGGCACAAGGAACAACATTTATACCGTCCAAATACTTAGAAAGGTTATTAGCAAACTCCTGCACTTTTGGACCATTAATAAAAGCTGTAGAATCGATAACATTCTGTATTTCAGAATCGATTTCCCTTTTAATTTTTTCGTACTGACCTTTTAGGTCGACCATTTGAATGTTCATAATATCTTGTAAAATTACACTCTCTTTTTAGTTACAGGTTTCTTGTTGCTTGTTAACCAGTTATTCTCTACATACTGTATGAATTTATTAATCTTTTTCCCTAATATATCGTATTCGTTTATGAGTTGATTTAATGGTTTATCAGGAAAATGAATATCACTAATCATATTTAATTGAGATATCGCTTCATCACAAGAACTTTGAGCATAAGATAAAAATCGAATAAAGTCATCTTTATATCTTTTTCTTCCATAGCCCTCAACAATGTTATCTTTTACACTTTTACTTGGTCTTCTAACCTGACTTCCCTGTTCATAAAGTTCATACCTTGGTAAAGTTAAACTCATTTCATGAACTTTAATAGCCAGTTTATAAGCTACTTTATATATTTCTAAATCCCTATAACTTTTCATAATAATGTAAATCTGATAAACCAGTAACAAGTTACAAGCAACTAACATCAAAAGTATAAAATAAAACAAAAAAAGCCCCAATTAATAATCAGGGCTTTAAAAGTTTATATTAAAATTTATTTTGCGTAATTAATTGCTCGAGTCTCGCGGATAACTGTAATTTTAATTTGCCCTGGATAAGTCATTTCGTTTTGTATTTTCTGCGAAATTTCATAAAACAATTTTTCTGCATCCTCATCACTTACTTTTTCACTTCCAACAATTACACGTAACTCTCTACCAGCTTGAATAGCATAAGTCTTCATAACACCAGGATGCGCCAATGCTAAATCTTCCAAGTCTTTTAATCTTTTTATATAGGATTCTACAACTTCTCGACGAGCGCCTGGTCTTGCACCTGAAATAGCATCACAAACCTGAATAATAGGTGATAACAATGAAGTCATTTCTATTTCATCATGGTGAGCTCCTATGGCATTACAAACTTCTGGCTTTTCTTTGAATTTTTCTGCTATCTTCATACCTAAAATAGCATGTGGTAATTCTGGCTCATCGTCTGGAACCTTTCCTATATCATGAAGTAATCCTGCTCTTTTAGCTAATTTTGGATTTAATCCTAACTCAGAAGCCATAATAGCAGATAAGTTAGCA
>PKTC01000352.1 GCA_002869305.1 Marinilabiliales bacterium | reverse complement strand
CGATTATATATTTATTTCTTTCACTATTGATATTAGCGGGGTGTAAAAACACCAATAAGATTAAAGATATTAATAAACCTCTGCAATCCAAATCAGAATCGGTTACAGATATATACTTCGACACGATAATTACTGATCCTTACAGGCAAATAGAGGATTTAAATGACACAACTGTTCTTAAATGGTTTAAAGCGCAGGGAGAATATGCAAATACCTTTTTATCAAATATTTCTGGAAAGGAAAACCTAATTAAATTAATGAAAACCTATGATAACCGAAAAACAGTTCATTTAGACAATATCAAGGTAACAAAAAAGGAAGGTTACTTTTACTTAAAAAGAAAATCTGACGAGGATATATTTAAATTGTATTATCGAGAAAGCCTGAGTTCCAAGGAAGAATTACTTTTTGATCCAAGTGATTTAAAATTAGACAATTATAATAATTTTATCATTTACGATTACTCACCCGATTGGGATGGAAATAAAATTGCCATTGCCGTTGCTTCGGGGGGAAGTGATAAAATGCAGATTGTAATTTACGACAGAACAGCAAAAGGCATTTTGCCACAAGTAATTAAAAACAGTTTTAACGCATCAGGCCAGGCTGCATTGTGGTTACCCGACAATAAAGGCTTTCTTTATTTAGGATACACCAGTGATACGACACAAAATACCAATACATTGTTAAACACAAAAACCATGTATTATAAAATTGGCGATGATCTGTCAAATGCAGCAGATGTTTTTAGTAAAGCTACCTGTCCGGACTTTGACATTAAGCCGGAAGATTTTCCTGATGTATCATTTAACAACCAAAATAATAAATACCTGCTTGGCGTCGCTTCCGGGCCAAACTCATTTGATGATGGATATTATCTTAAAACACAAGACCTGTACAAAGGAAAGCTTAATTGGAAACTGCTGTATAAAAAGGAACACAAAGTTATTCGCGGTGTTTTTGTGGATAATGATTTTGTTTTCGTTTCTGTAAAAAATGCTCCAAATGGGAATATTTCAAAAATTAGTTTAAACAATCCCGATTTTAATTCACCGGAAATATTAGTTCATGAGAAGAGCGATGAGGTTATTCAGGATTTTAAGATAACAAGTTCAGGCTTGTATTACACAACAACTAAAAACGGGGTTGAAGCAAAGCTCTATCTATATAAGGACGAGAATAAAGAAATTAATCTTCCTGGCAAATTCGGTCGTATTTTCATAGAAAATAAATCGTATTCAGAACCTGATCTATGGGTAACAGCAACAGGTTGGATAACGGATAAGAAAAGAATGAAGTATAAGTTAAAAAACAATAAATTCACAGAAGAAAATTTGGCTCCCAAAGCTGATTTTCCTGAATTTGAAAATTTTAAGGTTGAAGAGTTAACTATAAAAACACATGATGGTGAGTTAGTCCCATTATCTGTTATTTCAAAAAAGGGAGTAAAAAAAGATGGAAATAATCCAACCTTACTTTATGGTTATGGTGCATACGGAATCTCATGGCGACCATACTTTATGCCTGATTGGTTAACCTGGGTTGAAAAAGGTGGAATTTTGTGTTTCTCGCACATAAGAGGAGGCGGAGAAAAAGGAGATAACTGGCATAAAATGGGGCAAAAACAAAACAAACCAAATTCTTGGAAAGACTTCATTGCCTGTTCCGAATATTTGATAGAAAACAAATATACTTCAAACAAGAAGTTGGTTATATATGGAGGAAGTGCCGGAGGAATTGTCATAGGAAGGTCTATGACTGAAAGCCCTGATTTGTATGCAGCAGTAATATGTGAAGCAGGAATGCTTAATGCTGTCAGGTTTGAAAATATGCCTGGTGGACTAAATCATGCTAAAGAATTCGGTCATATAACAGATTCTGCTGATTGTAAAGATTTAATCGAGATGGATGCTTATCTGCATATTGATGATAAAGTGAAATACCCTCCATTTCTTGCTGTGGTTGGAATGAATGATTTAAGGGTAAGTCAGTGGCAATCGGGAAAGTTTGTTGCAAAATTGCAAGAGAACAATTGGAGTGATAATACAAGCTTAATGATGGTTGATTTTAATGAGGGCCACTATTTCAATAGTACAAAAACAAAATCAATGGAAAAGTTGGCAAGTATATTTTCATTTGCATTTTGGCAAACGGATCATCCTGATTATAACCAACCAAAAGCACCAACCCAAATACGCTGACCGTTGTATTATTCAAAAAATGCTTACCTTCTAAACGATACAAATAAACCGAGATTTGTCATTAGAAATTTTGCGAATTTCTAATGACAATAGACGTAAGCCTATCGAGGAAAATCCCGGTTTAGAAAACCGAAGAGCAAAGCGATGAGCTCGATGAAATCAATCTTACTTTTCGATGCAATCGGAAAGTCTAGATTTACTTAATCGAACCGAAGCGAAGCGTAGCTCGACGAAGTCAATTGTCAATTAGATGAAATCTAATGACAACCGGAGTGAAACGAAGCTCAGCGTAGCTAATTTTGGGATAAACATTCTCATACAGCAGGTTTGATCCTTAGATTATATCTGTATGAAATTTAGACAAACAAGTGTCAAAATTTTATGCACTATTCAACTCCTAAAAGAAAATTTTAATAGACCTAGTGTGCTGATAGTCAGAATTTAACAAACTATGGCTTTGTGGTTGCTATTATTTTAAAAACATATAATTACGAACCATTACGCAAAAAGAATAATATGGCTTCTACAATGACAAACAAAACCAAAGAAATTGAAACCCAACAGAAGTCTTGTGATATGCGTAATTTTAAATAACCTAAACCTAAATTAACCCATGAAATTATGTTAGAAAAATTAAAACAATCGTTTAAAAACATGAGGGGTAGCAGATCATATCTTCTCATAAATATTGGAGGACTATCCATTGCATTTGCAGTTTTTATGCTCATCATGTTGTTCGTGGTAAATGAATTT
>PKTC01000501.1 GCA_002869305.1 Marinilabiliales bacterium | reverse complement strand
TTGGAGTCTCCCCATTCGCCATAGCCAATATCATCTCCTGTAATACCAATTCTCATTTCCATGCAATTGTTACAATCAGCGGCTTCCTCGTCAGTACAAGGTTTATTTTCATAAAGTTTGTAACTATCTCGATACATTCCCGGAGTAACATTAGGCATGATGATATTAGCACCGACCTTAATAGCTTTTTCTCGACCAATTGGATCAATGGCTTGTAAGGCTGTTGCAGCAGCTATATTAATATCTTTCATTATTATTCTCAGAAGAGATATCATTTTAAGGGTCAATGTAAATCGATCTTCAATAGGCATCAATAAATCTTTGAATTTGTAAAGAGGTGTATCTACATGTTCAATATATGGTCCCATACCGCACATATCAATATCAAAATCGCGCATAAAGAATAAATCATCAGCTAAATTTTCATATGTTTGGAAAGGCAATCCAATCATTACTCCAGTGCCCGTTTGATAACCGACTTTTTGTAAAGATTTTAGACATTCCAAACGTGTATCAAAATCATGTTTTTTGTTTTTGGGATGTATTTTATAATATAAATCTGGATTTGAAGATTCAATTCTTAACAAATATCGGTGTGCTCCGCTATCAAACCATTCCTGGTAAACTTCTGCAGGTTGTTCTCCTAATGAAATGGTTATACCCAGTTCGTTGTTAGATAATTCTTTGATTTGCTTTAAAATCTTAGATATTCTCTTGGTAAATTGAGGAGAGGAAATTTCTCCTGCCTGTAATACAACAGATCCATAGTTACTTTCATAAGCAAACCTTACTGCATCTAATATCTCATTGTCAGATATATCATATCGATCTGCATTTTTATTATCTAAGCGTATACCGCAGTAATAACAATTCTTACTGCAGATATTCGACATTTCAATTAATCCCCTGTAATATACCTTTTTACCTACATATTCAGCTTTAACTTTTGCTGCATGCGAAAAAATCTTATTTCGATCTTCTTTATTTGTCTGTAAAAGTGCAACAACATCTTCTTTAGATAATACATTTTGTTTTAATATTTCATCAACATTTTTGATCATTCATCCTATTGTTAATTCGTTCACAAATGTAGTAACATCAGATGAATATTAAATGTTTTATAAAAGACTATTTTGTCTTTTATTTTGTATAACATATATAATACAAAACATGTTGCAGAATATGTTTATATATGTAAGTTTTTGAACTGATTGGCGCTCTTAGGGATTAGTTTCAATTTCGAACAATTATAGCTTATATGCTTACAGTTTGTAACTTTAATCATGGTATATTTTTACTAAATTTGTGCAACAATCAAAAAATAGTAAAAAATTATAATTATGATAACGAAACAGCTTCTTGATCCCAAAAGTATTGTAGTTGTTGGTGGTTCGGACAATATTCAAAAACCAGGAGGAAAGGTCCTAAAGAACCTGATCGACGGAAACTTTAAAGGTAATTTGTATGTTGCAAATCCTAAGGAAGATGAAGTTCAGGGAGTAAAAAGTTTTAAAAATCCGGAAGACCTGCCTCAGGTAGATCTTGCAATTCTTGCTATTGCTGCTAAATTCTGCCCACAAACAGTAAGGTTATTGGCAGAACAGAAAAACACAAAAGCTTTTATCATTCTGTCTGCAGGATTTAGCGAAGAAAATGAGGAAGGAGCACTGTTAGAACAAGAAGTTGTTGATATTGTAAACGAGAACGACGCATGTCTAATTGGACCTAATTGTGTAGGAGTCTTAAACCAAAATCACAATGGAGTATTTACAACTCCTATTCCATCATTAGATCCAAAAGGTGTTGATTTTATATCAGGTTCGGGTGCTACTGCGGTATTTATCATGGAATCAGCCATGCCAAAAGGATTAAAATTTTCAAGTGTGTATTCAGTTGGAAATAGTGCTCAAATTGGTGTTGAAGAAATCGTAAAATATCTGGATGAGACTTTTGATCCAAAAACCAGTTCAATGGTTAAGTTATTATATATTGAAAGTATTGATAAACCTCAGATGCTGCTTAAACATGCATCTTCATTAATACGAAAAGGTTGCAAAATAGCAGCTATTAAATCAGGTAGCTCGGAAGCTGGTAGTAGAGCGGCTTCATCGCATACTGGAGCACTGGCAAGTTCTGATGTTGCAGTTGATGCATTGTTTAGGAAAGCTGGTATCGTTCGTTGTGCTGGTCGTGATGAATTAGCCACGGTTGCTTCAATCTTTATGCATCCTGAATTGAAAGTAAAAAATATTGCAATCATAACACATGCAGGAGGACCTGCAGTTATGTTAACTGATGCATTATCAAATAATAAATTAGAGATTCCTCATATCGAAGGACCAAAGGCAGATACTTTATTAGAGAAATTATACCCAGGCTCTTCGGTTGCAAATCCAATCGATTTCTTAGCAACTGGAAATGCTGAGCAATTGGGGCATATTATTGATGCTTGTGAAAATGATTTTGAGCATATTGACGCAATGGCTGTTATCTTTGGAAGTCCTGGATTGTTTCCTGTGTATGATGTTTACGATTTATTGGATGAAAAAATGAAGACTTGTAAAAAGCCTATTTATCCAATCTTGCCGTCTATCATTAATGTTAAAGATGAAATTGATGCCTTCATTGGCAAAGGTCGAATTAACTTTCCTGACGAGGTCATCTTTGGAAATGCATTGGCTAAGATATATCATACTGAGAAACCAGTTTCTGAGAATATTGAACTACCTAAAATTGATCATTCTGCTATAAGAACTATTATTGATAACTCTGAAGATGGCTATATCTCACCAGAAAAAGTACAGGCTCTTCTGGATGCTACAGGTATTTCAAGATCAGGAGAAGCAGTTGTAATTTCAAGGGAAGATGCAGTGAAGGAAGCTGAGAAATTAGGGTTGCCTGTTGTAATGAAAGTGGTTGGACCTGTTCATAAATCTGATATTGGTGGTGTAGTGCTCAATGTAAAAGATACAGA
>PKTC01000058.1 GCA_002869305.1 Marinilabiliales bacterium | reverse complement strand
TATACTTTGGAATTAACTGATAATAAATTACAAGGAAGTAGTCTTCAATTTGCAGGATACGATGTTTCTATGGACTTACCTCCAGAATTCTCAGATGATAGCTTAAGTATCGAGAAACTGTTTACAATTATTAGAACACATGAAATAAATGGAGATTTTATTTTCCCAGATGGTAGAAAGACTGAAATTAATTATTCATTGATACCGGATAATGATACAGTGACTGTGTTTATGAAAACTTCAAATGGTTGGTATCCTTGGGATAAATTAAGAATTGAAAATAACAAGCTTATATTTTCATATGATTACTGGTATTGTCCACCCGCTTCAAAAACAGATTTAGACATATTAGATTTATGCTTTAATTACTTAAATGATTCAACAAAATGGCATCAAAATGATGATAGGGATTGCGATGCTGACAAGTTGGATAACATTTGGAGTTTATATTGTGCAATTAAAGTCGCATCGATTGAAAAGGTTGGAGCATACAATCATCGTGGAAAGGTAATTCAAACAACCAGATTTGTAATTGATGAATTATATCCTGACCATGGATATGCTCATACCTTAATGGACTTTAATAATAATTCATCAACTACATTCAAAGATATAATTAAGGTATTGACAATTGTGGATGATAGAATTGAAAAGGAATTATTGAATGAAAAATAAACGGCACATAACATGTGTTACAAATAATAGGTTTTTTATCGAAATGAACATTAAGGTTTCTGAAAAATATAAACTTCACAATACTATTGAAAGTTCGGAATTCAATTTAAACTTGAAAAATTGTTTGAGAAAGCAGCTTGAAGAGGAAAAAGCAATTTTTCTTAGTAACTTTATAATAACTGCATTAATCGCTTTTATTTTATTGTTACCAAATAATTAATATAAAAGTTACAACTATGAAAAAGATAGCATTATTAATTTTATTATCGTTTGCAGTTATTGTCTATGTGTTTTCACAAGAAAAGATTAAAAATAATACTGACATTCCAATTCTAAAAGGCAAATATCTTGGACAGAAACATCCAGGACTGACTCCTGAAATATTTGCTCCAGGATTTATATCCTTTCCAGAATCAATTGACATGTCCCCATCATTTTCACCGAATGGCAATGAGTTTTATTTTACAAGATTCTCTTTAGAAGAAGGCAAAAGCCATATTTATATTTAAAAAAAAATAAACAATACCTGGACAAAACCTGAACAAGCATCTATTAATAGTATCTATAACGATATGGAACCAAGTATTTCAAACGATGGGAAAAAGATCTTTTTCTGCTCATCAAGACCCGAAAGTGTTAATGATACAGTTCTGGATCAAAATATATGGTATTCAGAAAAAACCAATGTAGGATGGTCAATACCTATATGTTTAGATAGGAACATCAACTCAGAAGCAAGAGAAGGGCATCCTTCAGTATCTGATAATCATACAATATATTTTCATGTTGTAACTGATGATTCTTATGATATTTTTAAATCAGAGTTTAAAAATGGACAGTATTTAAAAAGAGAAAAACTGGATTCTCAGATAAATTCAGACAAATATATTGAAGGGGAACCTGCAATTGCCCCGGACGAAAGTTATTTACTTTTTATTTCTACAAACAGACAAGATAGAGTGGCAATTAATGAAAATATATGCGATATATATATTAGCTTTAAAGATCCTAAAGGTAGTTGGACAAAAGCAAGATGCTTACCTAAAGATATATTGTCAGAGAGTGAAGAAAATTGGCCAATGATTACTCATGATGGAGAATATATATTCTTCTCAAGTAATCGAAATAATCCTAATCATTTCCCTGATATTTATTGGGTAGATGCCAAAATTATTAATGATTTAAAGCATTAAATACATTTGGTAACAATATATAAATTGCATTAAAACAACAATCTAAATAGAACGTTATCTGACAATTTTTCGTCTTATTAATTATTAAGAAATAGTATTGTTCTGTTTATACTTCTCTTTTTGATTAGTTCAGTATTCGAATATTAATTTTATTACACTAATGAGAAATTAAAGGAATAGAAAGATGAGAATATTTATAAAAAGTAAATTAATAAAAACCTACAATTTGTAACATGCCATCAACAAAAATGCAGGTGTTTGGTTGTGTCCTAACCAAGTATTATATTCGTTAAGGTTTTACGGTTTGACTAACAAAGTTAGGAGAAAAACTCCCTTACAACTTCATACCCAAGAACCGTTATAAGTAGGACGCGAAAAAAATTAGAGCGTGAAATATCTACTCAATTTGTTAAGCAAAAAATTCTGCATCCATTTTTCATTCTGACAGTTTAAGTAAGTCCGAAACTCTGTTGCGGTCTGACAGGTTGTTTTTTGAGTTTGGTTCGGTCGTAATGCCAATTAAAAAATTAGTATTCACACACACTTGCAGCCTATCGGCTGCATTTCTGATATATACATCGCTCATTAAGCACTTCTCGTGAAAACAAAATGTGCTCTAATTTTCTATTACATTTAAATACCTTTAAAGGAACAAAATCTGTAATACATCATTTATTCTTATTTGTACATATATTCTCCAATTTGTTAGTTTAACATTCCATAAAAGCATATAAAACAAACATTTTTGCTATATTTGTTATAACAATAAGTTGGCTGTAATGTCCAGCAACACCGTAAAATGATAAAACCATGAGAAGAATAGCGATTTGTATAATTTTTGGTCTGATTCAGCTCACTGGATTTTCGCAATCTAATAGTGGTTCGATAAAAATTTCAGATGATATTGATTTATTTAAATTATCTGATAATGTTTACATACATGTATCATATGTGAATACACCTAAGTATGGTCGCGTTGGAGCAAATGGATTGATCTTTATAGACAAACATGAAGCTTTTCTATTTGATTTACCTTGGACAAACATTCAAACTAAAAACTTATACTCATGGATAACTGACTCTATTGGAGTTTAAGTAATAGGGATTATTCCTAATNTTCCTAATCATTGGCATGATGACTGTATGGGTGGATTGGGATTTATACAAAATCAAAATATTGAATCTTATGCAAATCAAATGACCATTGATATTGCACAATCAAAGGGATTACCTTTACCGACAAAAGGGTTTAAAGATTCATTGAAATTAAATCTTGGAGACAAATTGATAAAATGTTATTACTTAGGAGCTGCTCATTCATTGGATAATATTGTAGTCTGGATTCCATCAGAAAAGATTTTATTTGCAGGCTGCATGGTGAAAAGTATGAATTCAAATAACTTAGGAAATACGGCAGATGGTGATTTGAATGAGTATCCTAAAACTTTGGATAAACTGATTGATATGTTTTCTACGGCTAAATATGTTATTCCTGGTCATGGACGACCTAGTGGATTAGATTTAATAGTGCATACAAAAGAATTATCAACTCAATGATTAATAAAATATTACAGCCAACAATGTCTCGTGCTAAAATATGTTGACATAATTTTCCGAAAGACCTTAAAAACTTTTATGCTAAATAAAATCATACCTCAAAATTTCAGAATTACACATCTTTTAATATTTTTATGAAGAATAGTTTAATCAAATCTTATTAAATGAACAAAAAGTATAAATATTTATTTGATAAGCAATCAGGAATTCTTTATAAAACATATTTTGGTGAAATCACTTTATATGACATAACTTCATCCTGGGATAGAGCTATTCAAAATAATATAATTCCAAATGAAACTAAAGGATTTATTTTGGACTATAGAGAAGCATTCTTCAGAATAAAAACAAATGAGACTTCAGGTATTGCAGAATATTATAGAAATAATTTAAAAGTATTTAATAATATGAGAATTGCAATAATAACTGAAAGCCATAAGGATATTATTGTTCCTATTTTAGTAAAAGAAGAAGACTTTAATTATTCATCGAGACCATTTAGTACAATTGAAGCAGCAGTTTCTTGGATAGTAAATTAAATAGTACTAGCTATAACACGCGTTCAGCGTACAAGCGGGGTTTTATTCGCCCAAGGGCTCATGAGATCGCTGCGCTTAGTTTGTGTTTGCTGACTAAGTTTTTTCTTAATTAAGTTTTTCAATGGTGGACTCCCTATAGCTATCTCAAAAACTGTGTGCATCGACAAGTTTGTATTTAGACATTATCCAGCATTCAATTTCAGAGAGCGAAAAACTGAAAATAAAATATCAGCCCAGAAATGATGAACAAATAACAGAACGAATAATTCAACATTAAAATTATTTTAAACCCCTGACATAGGGTTGTCATACGTGCCTCTTATCTTTGCTTCAAATTCAAAAAAAAATGAATATAAAAGCAATTTTATTAATCGTCATTGCTTCACTTTCAGCAAGTGTAAGCAAGGCACTCA
>PKTC01000483.1 GCA_002869305.1 Marinilabiliales bacterium | reverse complement strand
TAGGAGTATCTTCTTGAGATAACTCATGAATCATTTTCATAGATTTCTCAATAGTGATTATATGTTCTTTTATTAATTCAATTCGAATAGTATCCTCATATATTCCACATGGAATTTCGCAGTGAGCAAACGTTTTCTTACTTATATTAAAGAGTAAAATAGTTAGTAAGCCGGTGATTAAAATTTTCTTGTAATTTTTCATGATATTTATTTTTTAAATTCAACTTCTCTTTATAAGCAATTGAGAATGAATTTTGTTCAATAAGAATGGAAAATAAGACACAAAAAAGCACGAACTAAATTCGTGCTTTAAGATATGGTATATCAAGAACTACAATTTAAAAGATGTAATCTGCATTTCTGCTGTTTTCTGGAATATTTGACCCGTAATGTCATCAACTGCATAAACGGGTTCTTTTTCTTTACCAAGATTAATAGTTCCTTCGATTTCTCCAGAGTCTTTATTTACCTTGAACAAAGCATTATCTTTTTCGACCTTACCAAATACGATCATAAAATCACGTCCCTGAGCAGTTGCTTTAAAACGTGCGTTTGCCTGTTGAAACGATTGTTTTGCAAAATCTGAAGCAGCATCACCTAGTTCTTCATAAACCATTCCAAAACCTTCAACTACAGCACCACTAAAAGCATCTTCTTCTTTTACATCTGGTGCTGCTGTTTGTAAAACTCCCGCTGCATAATAGGAATTTGCACTTATATATGCCGCTCTTGCAGCCTGAGCATAAAGAAGTGCTCTTTTTAACCCTGGTTCTCTTGGAGCTTCGAAATAATTCTGAAATATTTTCGTACCATTATAATCGAACATGGCAACATTTTGTTCGGATGAAATAAATATTCCCTTTTCTCTCAATTCCAAATTATTAGGACCTTCTTTGCCTTCAAATCTTAGTCCTTCATTACTTATATTATTAGCTGTGGCTGCATCAATATCAATTGACTTAATAACTCCTTCTTTTATATCAAAAACATAGAGTTTATTGTCCTGCTGTTGAGTGAGGCTAGGACTTGTCTGAATTGATTTATCAAAAACTAATTCACCTGAAGTCGGATTAAGCACATTAACTTCAGCGGTTGTTACATATAAAATTCCTTTTGCAGATTCCACCGTGGCAATAACTTCACCATCAATTTTTACAGGTTTATCAAATGTAATTATGCCTTGATCAGGATCTAAAAAGTTTAAATAATTTTTATCGCCAGACTGAGACATTAGTAAAAATCCGCTTTCAGTTTTAAGGTGCTTATAAACACCTCCTTTTATAGCAATTCCTCTTCCTTTTTTACCCCATAATCCTTCAGCAGTTTGAAGGTTAAAGAAATTGATTTTTGTTCTGTTACCATCGTTTGGTAATACAATGATTCCATCCTTGTAAAATGCAAGAGTTCCTAGTTGTCCATTCATTTCGATAGGTGCATTCCAAAGTCTTGAACCGTCTTCTAAATTAAAAGCAGTATAATTATTTGAATAGCTGATACTTGTTTGTCCACTACTTGTTTGACTTTCACTTTTATTTTCAGCAGCAATAATAAAAATGTCTTTTTCTGGATGTTTATAAAAGTTAATTACAAAGTCTTCATCCGAAACAGCTTGCTCAGCTACTCCTGCTAAAAGACTTCCAAAAGCACCCATATTATCTAATTGTTCAGCTTCTTTCGACGTTGAATTTTTCCAGATTATATCGCCTGTTTCGCTGTTAATTTTATAATTTTTAAACAATGTAACAATAAGTAATTCCTTATTTGATAGCTCATTTAAAGTTACAATACGGCCAAATTTCTCTTCAATTTTCCATACTATTTCTCCATTAGTCATATCAACCATTAACATTAAGGGATCACCATTTGTATTTTTACCAGCTGCAAGAATACCATTCGCCTTATATAACACTTGCTTAGTCTTTAATTCACTTATTCCTGCTTTGGTAGAGTTAAATTTAACAGCTCCACTATAAGGATCAACAAGGTAAATAGTTTGGCCAAGATTGATTGAAATTAAAGCTGAGCCACTCATTTCCTCTACTTGTTGGTTTGGTATGTTTGCAAATTCGCTGTTTGACCATAGCTTATCTCCCGTTTCAGGATTAAAAGCAGCAAATTCGGTACTTGTGCATACAAAGTAGTTTCCAAATGATGTTACTTGTTGCCAAATGACAGTGCCGGTTAAATCTTTTTTCCATAATTCATTTACCTGGGCATTAGTTGTTAATATAACTCCAGATAATAGAAATAGATTTAGCACAATGATTAGTTTTTTTGTCATAATATGATAGGTTTAGTTAATTTTAACAAAAGTATTACGGATATATTAGACAATAGTTCATTTTTTTTTCGATTTATATTCAAACAAACTTATCTGCTTTTTAGTTTTTAAATTCAAGTATAATTACCTGTTTTTCTAAAAATAAGTTTAAGAGTATTTTAGTGATTAAGGATAATTTATTAAATAGATTAACAAATAAGTAATAATTTATTCACTTGTCATAATGAACAGAGGTTGGAGCTCGAAACTTTTGTAAAATGGTCTTAATCTTTCTGTGTTGTAATATTTCTGAAGGTTAACCAATTTTTTAGATCCTACCACAACATCAATGGGTAAATTATCATATCTTCCATTCTTTAATGCAACTAATCTTCCATGAATACCTTTTAGGACCAGATCCAATGCCAGGTTTCCATAAGCCATGGGTACAACTGAGTCAATAGCATCGGGATCGCCACCACGAACTAAATAACCCAACTTTTGATTGATTACACCAATGGGTCGCCCCTTGCAGCAGTTTGCTGAATGTTCTTTTAATTTAGCAGAAACTAGATCTCCAATTCCACCCAACTTTGCATGCCCATAGGCATCTTTTACATCATTTTCAAAAACCATTTCACCTCCCTCGAACATCGCACCTTCTGATACCAGAACAACGGAATACCTGCTTGGATTTTTCATTCGATCTTCTAGTAATAGTTCTGTT
>PKTC01000375.1 GCA_002869305.1 Marinilabiliales bacterium | reverse complement strand
TCTTTTTGTAAAAAATGTATCTTGACAATAAAATTTAATAAAATACATACCATTAGAATTATTGCTTAAATCAATGATGCTCTCATTTGCATTTAAACTTCCTGTTTTAATTATTTCCCCATTTAAATTATAAACATCATAATTAAAATGTCCTTCAGAATTAGATCCTCTATTTATTATCAGATAACCATCAGAAGGATTTGGAAATATATTAAAACTTAAATTACCTTTCAACTTTTTATCAATAGATGTTGCAGTCTGAGATATTTTAGCAACAATAATATTATATGAATCATTTGCTATTGGATATATATTATTTCCATCAAATGTAACATCAGGATGAATAGAGCCAGTCAAAAAAATATTACTAGATTCATCAATACATAAATCATAAAAACTACTAGTATTACCATCTGTGTTTTTTACCCAGAGAAAATCACCCTCCTTATCAAATTTAGCCACAAATCCCATAGGAAAATCGCTATAACTGTTGTTAACTATAACTGTGTTTTCTCCTTCACCAAAGACTCCAAAACCACCAATTTGTCCTGCTACTATAATATTATCTTCATCATCAACTTCAATGCTTCTTCCAGTATCCCAATAATTAGTTGTTTCTCCTATTAATTTGGCCCATTTATACTCTCCTTCCAAGTTATATTTAGCAATTAACATTGATTTATAATTTGATGTGAGAATATCTCCTTCAATTATTAAATCTTTATAAACAGCACCGGTTAATAAAACTTCTCCTGAATTATTCAGTACTATCTTATTTCCAAAATCATTATCTATACCTCCAAATGTTTTTAACCAACTAATTTTCCTATCTGGAGTAATTTTAGCAAATAATACATCCTGCTGATAATGTATATCACCATTAGGTAAAACCTCATTATTTGAACTAATATAATTGTCTTCCCAATTTAAACTATCACCTGTGAACACACCCACAACATAAATGTTATTATCATTATCAGCTTTAATATCCATTATTTCGGAATCTGCTTCTATAATTGATATCCATTTGAATTCATAATTATTATCATAAACCATTAAAAAAGCAGAGTGGTTATATGGAAGATAAACTGAAGTATCTTCAATGTCTATGTATTCATTAAGTCCTAAAAAAAATCCTCCAACAATAATTGAATTATCATTATCAATTGTTATTGATTTAATTACGCATCCAAGCATATTATTCTCAAACAATTCCTTTGTATGCAATAAATTACCTGCAGTATCAAGCTTTTCTATATATGAACCCCCTGCAACATATATTGCATTTAAGCTATTTATGGCTATATCATAACTAACACCATCTTCTCTTAGGTCAAAAATCCATTTGTAATTACCATTCTTATCTAGAGTTATTAAATGACTATCAGCACCTTCTTCTATATTATAATAACCTTCATCTATTCTTAATACAGTGCCATATGCAGCTGCTGCAATATAAATCGAATTCTCATCTGATTCAATTGAGAATCCTTTTGTTTCAATATCATTGTAAATGTAATTAGTGTTACCAGATGCAGAAATAACCCAGGAAACTTCCTGAGCATCAATTTTATAAAAAACCAGCATTAAAATACTTAAAACAATATTCTTTATCCTCATAATATATTTTATTATTTTAATAATTCTTTCAACTTAATGCTCACATTTTTTTCAATTCTACCCTGTACTTCACTTGCTTCTGCTTTTTGGAATTTATCTCCTGTGATTTTTTCGTACAATTCAATGTATCTTTCTGAAACCTGGTTCACAAATTCGTAAGGCATTTCAGGAACCTGCTGTCCTGTTTCTCCCTGAAATCCTTTTTCCATGAGCCATTCACGCACAAACTCTTTGGATAGTTGTTTCTGATTTTCTCCTTTATCTTGTCTTTCCTGGTAACCATCTAAATAAAAATAACGTGAAGAATCCGGTGTATGTATTTCGTCAATTAGATAAATCTTTCCATCTTTTTTACCAAATTCATATTTCGTGTCTACCAATATTAATCCCATTTTTTCAGCAATTTCGCTTCCTCTTTTAAAAAGTTCGAGGGAATATTTTTCAAGCATGGCATAATCCTCGGCTGAAACCAGTCCCTGTTTGATAATCTGTTCTTTTGATATATTTTCATCGTGACCTACATCTGCCTTTGTGGTAGGTGTTAAAATAGGCTCAGGAAATTTCTGATGTTCAACCAAACCTTCAGGTAATGGCACACCACAAATCTCTCGTCCTCCCTTCTTGTACAAACGCCATGAACTTCCAGTTAAATAACCTCGAACAATCATTTCTATGGGAAATGTTTCAACATAATGACCAATAGTTACCATGGGATCCGGTACATCAATTTTCCAATTCGGAACGATGTCTGATGTTGCATCCAGAAACTTATCAGCTATTTGGTTTAAAACCTGCCCTTTATAGGGAATTCCTTTAGGTAAAACCACATCGAATGCAGAAATTCTATCACTTACAACCATTACAAGGTATTCATCGTTAATATTATATACATCGCGCACCTTACCATGATAAACATCCTTTTGTTTCTGAAAATTAAACTCGGTTTTTACTACTGCTTCAGCCATAATTATATTAAAAGTTTAAGATTTAAATTAAATGTTAAAACTATTTTTGATTCAATGTTTACTTGCATATTATAACCTCTTATTACTTAGTTTTGCCAAGTATGCTAACAACTCATTAGATTAATTGTTTTCTTTTCCTTATCCATTTTCTTCAACATCCAACTTCTTATAAGCATCGACAATGTGTTTTACTAAATGATGCCTGATTATATCTCTTTCATCAAAATGTACTGCTGATATTCCCTTCACATCTTTTAATATTTTCAGGGCCTGAATTAATCCAGACTTACTTTTGGGTCGCAAATCAATCTGGGTTGTATCTCCAGTAACAATAAACTTAGCATTCTTACCCATTCGGGTTAAAAACATTTTTAGTTGATTTACTGTTGTATTTTGAGCTTCGTC
>PKTC01000044.1 GCA_002869305.1 Marinilabiliales bacterium | reverse complement strand
GCTTCTTTTGCTCAGGAACCTAAAAAGGTTGAGAAAAAAATCACGGATCCACAAAAAAAAGAAGCCATTAAGACTGTGCCTAAATCAGAACAAAAGAAATCTCAGATTAAAAAGACACAGTTAAAGAATGCACAAATGCAAAACAAAAAGAAAAAACAAGTAGTTCGCAAAGCAAAGGCAATAAGGAAAAAGCGAAACGGATGATCCATTTTTTATGATTGAAACAACAAACAGTAATCTCCTTAAAGAATTTTATTTGAGATTATGCAACCTAATATGTATCATTTTATTTATTACGACATGCAGTTTTGGTCAAACAGTTGAAGAAGATTCTGTTTCTGTATCTGATTCTATAGACTATTCAGATATTGAATTCAACTTTTATATGTTAGACTTTCACTACACCAATAATAAAATAAAATCAAAAGGAAGTAATCCAGACATCACTATTCCTGCATTTATTTCCGATTTTACATTTTTACATAAGACAGGGGTAAAAACAGGTGTAATGTTGACGAATTATACCAATGCCGATACCTTAAGCTATGATTTAGACTTTTTATTGGGTTACCAAAAGGATTTCTTTAATAATAAATTGGATGTTGACCTCAGCTATATGTATCATAATTTCACAGGTATGAACGATTTCAAGGGTTTAAACTATAATCATATTGTTAACGTTTCATCTGGTTTTACTTATAAAATGATTTATTTTTATGCAGATGCAACTTTCCATTTGGATGATAAAAATTACTTTTTAGATTTAGGATATACCTCAAATATTGATTTTGAAAGTATCCTGGTAAAAGATGATTATTTATTTATATTACCAACTGTTTCAGTTACCTTCGGAACAGACTATTGGCTATACGATATTTACGAACCCTATATCGAAAATTTCTTAATTCCGTATTTACACTACAGAGGGTATCCGACATATAATTTAACAACAGAAGATTTGGTGGAGAGATATTTGCAGAATCAAGGTCTTTCAACAAATACATTTTCATACCAAGGAATTGACTTCCTTCTCCCAATCACTTATGGTATTGGAAGTGTTTCTGCATCGTTTTCCTGGATGTATTATATACCTTCAGACAAATTGAAAGCATTTGGATTAAAGGATCAGTCTGGTTATATAGTCTCATTATCATTTATTTTTTAATAATCACACGATGAGAATTTTAATTGTAGAAGACGAAAAAAGTTTAGCCGCAGAGATTAAGCATTTTCTAGAAAAGGAAGACTATAATATTGATGTAGCTCCAACAGGCTTGCAAGCTTCAGAATTAATAGCTATAAATCCATACGATTTTATTCTGTTAGACATTGGTTTGCCAGATTATAATGGTTTAGATCTTATAAAAGAAGCTAAAGAATACAATTCTGAAGCATATTTTATTGTTATCACAGCTCGCGGAGAGCTAGAAGACAAAATTAAAGGGTTTGATTTAGGGGCCGACGATTATTTACCAAAACCATTTTCACTGTTAGAACTTTTATCAAGAATCCAAGCAATTACAAGAAGAAAGTTTGGACACAAAGATTCGGTTATTGAATTTGGAGGTTTTTCACTTGACACTACAAAGAAGCACTTTCAGTTTAAAGAACAGGCAATTAATTTAACCAAAAAAGAATATAAATTACTCAGTTATTTAGTTTTAAATAAAAATAGAGTTTTGGATCGCTTGCAACTTACCGAACATATTTGGGGTGACTTTTACGAGGATGATTATGATTCGAACTACATTGATGTACATATTAAAAATGTTCGTAAAAAACTCGCTGAATATGATGAAACAAACTGGATAAAAACAATACGTGGTATTGGTTATAAATTTGAAATGTAATGAAAATTCCAAACCTTAAACTAAAAAGTCAGTTAGCCCTTTTTAATGCATTTTCAAAAGCATTAATTATAACACTACTGGTTTTCCTTATTCCCTGGTTAGTTAGCAGAATATCTATTCGCGATACAGATCAGGTTCTGGTTCAAAAATTAGATCAAGTAATTGAATTAGTCGATAGTCTGGGTATTGAAGCTTATATTGATATGGATGCCGAATTTCAGGCTTTTGGAAGTTATAACATCTTAAAAGAAGAATATATTTCTATCGAACCTATAAAACCTGATACTGTGGTTAATATCATTCAATATTCGCAGCGTATTATTGAAGATGAATTAGTTGATTACCGTGTACTGGGATTTTCTATCGAAGAAAATGAGAATAACTATCTCATTGAAATTGGTAAAAGCATATCAACAATTTTGCATTTTGAGCAAAACCTAAAAAGGTTTGCTTTCATTTTTCTAATTTTCATAATTACTTTAACATTCATTTTTGATTTATCATTTATACAATATCTATTACGCCCTTTCGAAAAAATTGTAAAAAAACTAAAATACACAAAACACCCAACTTCATTTAATTATACACCGATTAAAACAAATACTTCCGATTTCATTTATTTAGATGAAACCATACATGCTCTCATGAGAAAAATTGAAGCAGCATTTAACGACGAACGAGAATATATAAGCAATGTTTCGCACGAATTACTTACTCCTGTAAGTATTATTCAAAGTAAACTGGATAATATTTTACATGACAGTAATCTATCTGAAGATGATATGGTTAAAATCTTTGAATCGAAGAAAACACTTAGAAGGTTAACTAACCTTGTACGCACTTTATTAATGATGTCAAGAATTGAGAATGAAGAATATATATTAACAGAGGAGGTCGATGTCCATAAAGTATTAAAAAATGTTCTTGAGGAAATTGAAGATAAAGCAATAGCTAAAGAATTGGATTTAAGAATTATTTTAAATGCAAAAGACTTTATTTTTAAAGGAAACGACAATCTACTTTTTACACTTTTTTACAATTTTGTAAATAACGCTATTCGATATACCGAACAAGGTTTTATCCGCGTTGAAACATCGATAGAGAACAATACTTATACTGTTTCGATCATAGATACTGGAGTTGG
>PKTC01000152.1 GCA_002869305.1 Marinilabiliales bacterium | reverse complement strand
TGCAAAGAGCTATTTCATCCACCATACGTGATTACAACCGTGACTATTGGACTGGCACAGTTTTCACAACCAACAAACGAGTTTGGGAATACGATGAACGTTTTAAAAAATACCTACAAAAAACCCGGGCAATGGCTATTGACATGGAAACCGCCACAATATTTTCAGTTGGATTTTACAACTCTTTACCTACAGGTGCATTACTTTTAGTGTCTGATCAACCTATGATTTCTACTGGGGTAAAAACAGAAAAGAGTGACAAAAAAGTTACTGAAAAATATGTGCAAGACCATATTAGAATTGGCATAGATGCATTAAAGGAAATAGATAAAAATGGAGAAAGTGTAAAACATCTTAAGTTTTAATTATGCCCGAAAAATCATTTGAAGATATTATTTCAGATATAAAGCAAAAAAACTTTTCACCTGTATACTATTTTTATGGCGATGAAGGCTTCTTTATGGATCAATTGACAGAAGAACTGTCGAAAAATATCTTACCGGAAGAAGAACGCTCATTCAATCAAACAATACTTTATGGTGGTGATGTTACACTTCCAGACGTAGTAATGGCTGCTCGCCGTTTCCCCATGATGGCTGAAAAACAGGTTATTATTGTCAAAGAAGGGCAAGAAATTTCAGGAATTGCAGGGGAATTAAAAGAATCAGAAAAAGCAGAAAACAAAGAAAATCCACTTACAGTCTATCTGGAAAAACCTTTAGAGTCAACTATTTTAGTTATCAACTACCGTAAAAGCAAACTTGATAAACGCACCCGGTTTTACAAAACATTACTAAAGAACGGTACGGTATTGGAATCTAAAAAGCTCTATGATAAAAAGCTAAATGCATGGATTGAAAAGTATATTAAATCAAAAGGATTTGATATTGTTGATCAGGCCGTTCACCTCATGGCAGCATATTTGGGAAACGATTTAGATAAGCTTGTAAATGAACTGAATAAACTATCCGTAATTCTACCTGCAAAATCTACAATTACAGCTACTCATATAGAAAAGAATGTAGGTATAAGTAAAGATTATAATGCTTTTGAATTATGGAAAGCAATAGCTACAAAAAATATAACGAAAGCACATGAAATAGCATTTTACTTCTCTAAAAATACTAAAGACCACCATATTGCCATCACAATTACAGTATTGTTTAACAACTTTGTTACCTTATTAAAATACCACCAATACGCTGAAAAAGGTACTCCTCCGAATGCCATTAGCCAAAAGTTAAGACTTAATTATTTTATGCAACAAGATATGCAAGCTGCCTATAGAAATTATCAAAAGTCGCGGGTAGTTAGAATAATTAGCTTGCTAAGGCATTATGATGCAAGATCAAAAGGGGCATTGGGTGAAAACACAGACACTGGAGAATTAACTAAAGAACTAATTGCCACAATTTTATACTATTAATGGAACAAAATGAGAATATTGGCTTAACCATAATCAAGGCCTCTGCTGGTTCAGGAAAAACCCACAGATTAACCTTGGAATATTTAAAGCTCGTATTATCAGATAGCCAGAAATTCAAAAACATTTTAGCAGTGACATTCACCAATAAGGCCACTGCTGAAATGAAGCTTCGTATTATTGAAGAACTTCGAATTCTGGCAAAAATGCCCTCCGAAAGTAAAATGCTTGAAGAACTTACTGCATGGTTCAATCAAAGCAAGGAAGAGATATCTCAAAGAGCGAGAATCCTGGTAAAATCTATATTGCACCAATACGCCTATTTCAATGTTTCTACAATAGACCAATTTTTTCAGCGAATAATCAGAAATTTAACTAAAGAGCTAGGACTCAATGGAGGTTTTCGCATTCAATTGGATCAAAAAGAGATTATAGAAGCTGCTGTTGAAAGATTTTTACAAGAACTAACTCAAAATAAAGAGCATATGCAAATTATGCTCGAGTATATTGACAACCAGATGGACGATGAAAAGTCATGGAATGTCAACCGCCAGCTCATTGAATTTACCACACAACTTTTTCGTGAGCAAGTCCGGTATTTTTATATTAGAAATAATGGTTCACTTAACGGAAGTACCTCAACCAATAAGGTCAAAGCAATTATTGCCGATGTAATTAAAAATTTTGATGCAAAAACTAAAAAATGGGTTTCGAATTACGATCTATTAATTGAAAAAACCAATCTACAGCCAGCAGATTTTGCCGGTAAATCAAAAAACCAGTTGCTATCAGCCAGAAATAAAATAGAGAAGAAGAATTTTGTAGACCTTGAAAAAAACATAAACGCTATAAATAAGCAGACAACATGGGCACACAAAGCCTCTGAAAATGCAAAACTGGTAGAAAGTATATCGCCTGAGTTGGATCTCTTCGCAGATGAGTTGACTGAGCTTTATGAAAAAGATTTACCCAAATATATTGAAGCCAACACACTTCAACAACACATTTATCAGCATTCATTGGCCTCTGGCTTAATGAAAAAAGTCTCTGCTGTATTGGCTGAGCAAAATCTATTTTTATTGGCAGACGCCCCTGTCCTACTAAATTTATTTACTGATGGAGATGATACGCCTTTTATTTATGAAAAAAGTGGACGGATTTATATGCATTTCATGATTGATGAGTTTCAGGACACTTCAGTTTTGCAATGGCGCAATTTTAAACCACTATTAGAAGAATCAATTTCAACTGGAAACAACGGAAACTTCATCGTTGGAGATGTGAAGCAAGCCATTTATCGCTGGCGTAATGGCGATTGGACATTATTACATAAAAAAGTTAGAGAAGAAATAATATTAACAAACACTCAAACGCTCAGCGAAAATTGGCGCAGCAAAGAAAATGTTATAGTATTCAACAACCTTTTCTATCGTGAAATTATTAAAGTTGTAGGAAATACACTTTCAGAAGAATACAGCCGGGAATTAGTTGAAATATACAATGATATAGAGCAAAAAGTTCCTCAAAAAATTCAAGATGAGCGAAGAGGCGGATATGTTTTTATCAAGGGAATTGATGA
>PKTC01000095.1 GCA_002869305.1 Marinilabiliales bacterium | reverse complement strand
CACTCCTTTAATTAAAAAGGAAGGAAAATTTGTAGAGGCTACCTGGGATGAAGCTTTAAATTTAATTGCAAGTAAATTCTCGGGAATAAAAGAAAAATATGGGAATGATTCTCTGGCTGGTTATTCATCAGCCAAATGTACCAACGAAGATAATTACATCTTCCAAAAGTTCGTTCGGGTTGTCTTTGGGACTAATAACATCGATTATTGTACCCGATTATGTCATGCTTCCACAGTAACTGCCATGCTAAGATCGATTGGGGATGGCGCGGGAAGTAATTCAATCGAAGATTTTGCAACAACCGACTGTTTATTTGTTACAGGTAACAATATGATAGAAACTCATCCGGTAACTGCAACATATGTAAAGAACGGTAAATACGCCGGAAACAAATTAATTGTTTGTGATCCAAAATGGACACCATTGGTAAAATATGCTGATATTTGGTTACAACCCCGATTAGGGTCTGATGTTGCATTATTAAACGGAATGATTCATGTAATTATTAAAGAAGATCTAATTGATCGTGACTTTATTACTAAGCGTGTAGATCGAGGACTGGAAGCTTTTGAAGAATTAAAGCAACTCGTTGCAACGTATACTCCAGAAAAAACAGAAGAAATAACTTCAATACCGAAAGATAAAATTATTGCAGCAGCCCGAATGTATGCCAATGCAAAAACTGCAATGATTGCAACAGGAATGGGAATGAGCCAGCAAGTTACTGGAACCAATAATGTATTCTCATTAATTAATATGATGATGATTACAGGGCAAATAGGTAAGGAGAGAGCAGGTATTGACCCTCCTCGTGGACAAAACAATGTACAGGGAGCTACGGATGTTGGATGCTCACCAATTGTTTATCCTGGATATATTCCTATTACAAATGATGAAAATAGAAGACGAGTTGCAAAAATCTGGAATGTGGATTATAAAGATCTTTCAGGTAAGCCAGGATTAACAACCGTTGAAATTATGCATGCAGCTTACGATGAGAAAGTAAAAGGTATGTATATTATGGGAGAAAACCCTATGGTTACAGATCCGGATTTGAATCATACAGAAGCGGCATTAAAAAAGTTAGACTTTTTGGTAGTTCAGGATATTTTTCACACTGAAACAACACCATACGCCGATGTTATATTACCAGCAGCTTCTTTTGCAGAAAAAGAAGGAACCTTCGTAAATAGCGACCGAAGAGTAATAAGAGTTCGAAAAGCAGTTGATTCTCCTGGCGAGGCCAAAGAAGATTGGCAAATTATTATTGATATTGCCAACGCTATGGGCTACAATATTGGAAATTATAGTAATGCGTCAGAGATATTTGATGAACTGGCTCAAGCAACACCTATTATGTCAGGCATCTCATATGATAGAATAGAATACCAAGGTATTCAATGGCCATGTCCCGATAAAAATCATCCCGGAACAAGCACATTGTTTTTAGATAAATTCAATACACCAAATGGCAAAGGAATATTGAATCCTGTGGAACATGTTCCACAATCAGAAAAAACTTCAAAAGAGTTTCCATTCATCATGAATAGTGGGAGGATTCTTTATCATTACCATACTGCAACTATGTCGCGTAAAAACAAATCACTAACTGATTTTATTAACGAATCATATGTATTAATGAATCCGGGAGATGTCATTAAATTTGGATTTGCAGATGGTGATAAAGTTAAAGTAACTTCAAAACAAGGTGAGTTGGAAACTACTTTAAAGGCAAGTGATCAGGTAGCCGAAAGCGAATTATTTATGCCTTGGCATTTTTCTGAATCACCAGTAAACAGATTAACAAGGAGCGATTTAGATCCGCATTCAAAAATTGCAGCGTTTAAACTAACAGCATGTAAGGTTGAAAAATTATAAGAAAATTTGATTCCCATTAATTGGGTATGACAATACAATATAGCATATCATTCCGGGCTTGACCCGGAATCTTTTCAATTGAAATGTAAGCAGAGAAATATTTTTCTGCTTTTTTTTGTTTTAAATTGTAACATATTTAAGTTTTTAACCACTAAATATGAAAACTTACTTATGTGTAAGCTAAATAGATAGAAAATGACTAAGAAAGAAGAGAAGTTTCGAAGGATTATCAAAGATAATGAGCAGAGGATTTTGAGTATTTGTAGGTACTATTCATCCAACGATGAGGATCACAAGGATATGTATCAGGAGGTTCTGATCAATATTTGGAAAAGCATTGACTCATTTCGGGGAGATTCTCAATTAAGTACATGGATATACAGGGTTGCTGTTAATACTGCCATGGGCTTCACAAATAAGGAGATCAGGAGACAGAAAGTGTTTCTGGAGAACAAAGACTATGCTTTACATAATTTAGTCGATTTAGATGAGAACCTGGCAAAAGAAAAAGAAAGAATGTTCGAGAAACTTGAGAATCAAATGAATCAACTGTCAGTGATAGATAAGATCATAATGACGCTTGTTATGGAATCGGTTAACCATAAAGAAATTGCTTTAATAATTGGTATAACAGAACCTAATGTGAGAGTTAAAATTCACCGGATTAAAAATGAATTGAAGGAAACCCTGGAAAAGTCGAATCTTTAAATTGCTTATTATGAAAAATGAAAATACAAATCAAATGAACCTTGGATCTTTAATTAGCGAGCTGGAATTAAAGGATTCAAAATATAAGAAAGTAATGAGGAGATTTCAAATCATGTTCTTCATTTTTATATTCTTTTATGCAGGATTTTTTTTATTTAACCCTCATCCAGAAATAACAATATTGGATAGAATTGCAGGGGCATGTTATGTAGTGGCATTTTCACTATTTACACTACAGTTCAGAAAGTTTTATAAGACTTATAAAGCTGTAAATTATGCCGATCCGGTTAAAAAAGTTTTGGAAGGCGCAGAAAAAAGATATAGGCTATGGCAGAAAAAAACACTAATCACTCTTGTTTCCATATTATTGATTGATGCCGCTACAATTCTTGTATTGTACGATCGATTTATCGACAGGTGGACTTTCTGGCAATTCTTTTGCATTATTCAGCTAGCATATATAATTATTATGGGAATTGGATTCACATTTGGATACTTGCGCTGGAGAAAAGAAAGCCGACCCATTTGGTTTTCAGCTAGAAATCTTTTGAAAGAACTTGAAGAATAGGTATTAAAAATCCCGAATCATTTGATTCGGGATTACTTTTATCTCTTTTCTCGTTGATTTTACCCTTTAAAGAAAATTGCTTTCATAATGTGATTAGCCATCTTTGGATTTTCTTTTAATCGACGAGTCGAATATCCAAACCATTGTTTTCCAAAAGGAACATAAACTCTCATTCTATGACCATTATCTAAAATAGATTGGCGCAATGAAGGAGTTACTCCATACAACATTTGGAATTCATATTTTTCCTTAGGAACATTATATTTCTCAATTAATTTATATGAACCTTCAACAATTGGTTTGTCATGCGTTGCAATACCAGGATATACTCCATTCTTTAAACAAAATTCAATATCCTCAAGAAAATGTTCATTTACTTCTTCATATTTTTTGTATGCAATTTCTGCAGGTTCTACATAAATACCTTTACATAATCTGTAATTTAAAGGCACCTCTTCAGTGTGAATGTCCATTAAGTTTTCAAGGTCTTTTAATGTACGTTTCATATAGGCTTGAAGCACAAGGCCTACATTTTTAGGAAATTCAGCTTTTAATTTTCTATATAACTCAATCGTCATATCCGTACATGGAGAATCTTCCATATCAACACGGATAAAATTGTTGTATTCAGCTGCTTTAGCAACAATATCTCTAATGTGCTTGTAACAAACCTCTTTGTCAATAAGTAATCCAAACATAGTAGGTTTTACAGAGTAATTTCCATCAATGTCTTCTTTTTCTACCCTGTCAATTAATTCAATGTATTCCTTTTTATTTGCTTCGGCCTCATCAAGTGTCTTAATAAATTCACCAAGAATATCGATGGTTACCATGCAACCTTGTGCATTTAAGTCTTTAGAAGCTTTAATAGCTTCTTCCACAGTTTCCCCAGCTATGTAAGGTTTTGAGAATAACCAAACAAATTTCTTTGGAAAATATGGTAAAATTGCTGCGATTAATTTATTAAACATATCTATTGATTATTAATTAGTTAAACTTTTATTACCATGTATTTAATTTGATAAATACCAGCGCATAATTAGATATAATTTTTACAAAAAAAAAGGAGAAAAATCAGGTTTTTAAACATGTGTTCTAAAATCCTTATAAACAAAGAAATCCCACAATAATATTGCAGGATTTTATTTTATGTTATTTCATATCTCGAACTACAGTATATTTTTAATTCTATAAGCTTGATACTAATATCTAAATACTAATATTTACCAGCTTCCACCAGCTCCTCCTCCTCCAAAGCTGCCTCCGCCGAAACCGCCAAAGCTACTACCTCCACTGAATCCGCCAAAACTTCCTCCTCCGGAAGAAAAGTTTCCATAACTACCTCCATGACCCCTGCTTGAACTCAACATTCCCAAAGCAATCCAGAAAGGGACATTATGGCCGACCGCATAATGCCTTGCCCGTCTGGCTCTGCCAATAAAACTAAAGATGATAACAATTAAAAAGATAATGATAACAGGAATTGCGGAACCAGCAGATCCACTTGTGGCATTTCTATAATCTTCAGCGGTATATTCTCCCCTGGTTAATTCAATTATTCTGTTGGTAGCTTCGTCAAGACCTTTATAATATTTATTTTGCCTAAAGTATGGAATTATTTCATTTTCAACAATTCTTTTGGCAATTGCATCGGGAACAGCTCCTTCAACACCATAACCAGTTGCGATAAAAACTTCTCCTTTTTCACTAGCATATTTGGGTTTAACAAGGATTAAAATGCCATTATTTTTCCCTTTTTGACCAATTCCCCATTCTTCGCCTAAACCATAAGCATAAGAAGCTTTATCATAGCCATCCAGTGATTTTACAATTACAATTGCAATTTGTGTTGATGTTTCATTATTGAATTTAACTAATTTATTTTCCAATGCTTGTTTTTCATTAGTGCTCAAAAAATTAGCAAAATCATTTACAATTTTGGGAGGATTGGGTTTAATAGGAAAATTCTGAGCAAAGGTTTGAACAGAATATATTGTTAGAAAAATAAGTACTAGGTATTTTAAATTTTTTTGCATGATTGTATTCTATTTATCATTAAATGAAATTTCGTCAGATAGCTCATTGATATCATTTTTTTGATGAGGAAAATTTTTCTTTAATGCTTCACCGGCCATTTTTATCCCTGTACTTAATCCTTCCGCATATTCACCATTCTTAAAATGGCTAATAACGGTTTCCTTTATTTCATCCCAGAAATTATCCGGTGTAACAGCGTTTATTCCTGCATCGCCTAAAATCGCAAATTTTCTATCATTCACCGATAAGTAGAAAAGCACACCGTTTCTTAATTCTGTTTTATGCATGGCCAGTTTTTCAAAAATATAGGCAGCGCGGTCTAAAACATCCGCCTTACAGTCTTCTTCTATGTGTACACGTATTTCGCCCGATGTATTTAATTCTGCTTCCTTAACAGCATCGGTAATTTGTTTTTTTTGTTCTTCATTAAAGAATTGTGATGGTCTCATAATTAAAATTCCACTTTTGGTGCTTGTTCTGCATTTTCCTGAGCTTTGAAGTATGCTTTTTCTTCAAAATTGAAAATGTTTGCATAAATGTTTTTTGGAAACTGTTTAATAAATGTATTAAATGCTTGTGCACTGTTATTGAATTTTTGCCTTTCAACTGTTATTCTATTTTCGGTGCCTTCCAACTGTGCTTGTAATTCAAGAAAATTCTGATTAGCTTTTAAGTCAGGGTATCGCTCAACAACCACCATTAACTTCGATAATGCAGAACTTAAACCGCTTTGAGCTTGTTGGAAAGCCTGAATATTTTCAGCATTAAGATTAGATGGGTCAATTGTTGTTGATGTTGCTTTGGCTCTAGCTTCAATCACTCCGGTTAAAGTTTCTTGTTCATGTGCTGCATATCCTTTTACTGTATTAACCAGATTAGGTATTAAATCCGCGCGACGCTGGTATACATTTTCAACTTGCGCCCATTGAGATGCAACAGATTCGTCCATAGCAACCATTTTATTATAGTTTCCTTTTATAGATGAATAAAAGAATAGAGCTATTACAGCAATAACCAATAGAGTAATCCACTTCTTTTTCATATTTTTTAGATTTTTAAGTTTTGTGATTTTCAAATTTAAACTATATCAATTGTTTGATCAAATAATGTGCTAATAAATAATTCAGCAAATATGTCATGCTAAATTGCCATATCATGATATTTATCTTTCTTCATATTCTGTTATTTTGTATTTTTGGCATGGTTAAAAATATTCAAATAGAAAATGATCATGAACTGGAAACATTACTATCCTTTTTTAGCTGATAACAGAATGAGGATTCGATATCCATAGAAATTAATCATTACTGTTATTTAAGTTGCTCATATTTATGCTTTGCATGAAAGAAGTTCTACAGGCTAAAAATGACAACCCCAATAAATTTTATGTCACACTGAGCTAGTCGAAGTGTGAACACATTACCAGATTTAAGAAATTAAATATAATACATAATGACACGTGAAGAATTTCAGAATTTAGTTTTACAAGTAATTCCAGACGAATTACCTTCTCCAAAAAAATATGATCCGGAAATAAATCATGCACCGAAACGCAAAGAGATTTTAACGATCAACGAGAAAAAGTTAGCAGTAAAGAACGCATTGCGATATTTTGATCAAAAGCATCATGCAATACTTTCAAAAGAATTTGCTGATGAGCTTGAAAAATATGGACGTATTTACATGTATCGTTTCCGTCCTGAATATAAAATATATTCAAGATCGATTGATGATTTTCCGGCTATATCACGCCAGGCTCAAGCTATTATGTTAATGTTGAGTAACAACCTGGATTACGCAGTGGCACAACATCCACATGAACTAATTACCTATGGCGGAAATGGAGCTGTATTCCAAAATTGGGCACAATATTTACTTGCCATGAAATATTTGGCTGAAATGACAGATGAACAAACTATGGTTCTATATTCTGGTCATCCAATGGGAGTATTTCCTTCGCACAAAGATGCTCCTAGGGTTGTAGTTACCAATGGAATGATGATTCCTAATTATTCAAAACCAGACGATTGGGAGCGATTCAATGCATTGGGAGTAACTCAGTATGGACAAATGACCGCTGGATCATTTATGTATATAGGTCCGCAAGGAATTGTTCATGGAACAACGATCACTGTTTTAAATGCCAGCAGAAAAATTGCGAAAGAAGGAGAAGGACCTGAAGGTAAAATATTTATAACTTCAGGTTTAGGAGGAATGAGTGGAGCTCAACCTAAGGCAGGAAATATAGCTGGTGTAGTTAGTATTACGGCAGAAATAAACCCAAAGGCAGCATATAAACGTCATGAGCAAGGTTGGGTTGATGAGGTTATAGAAGATGTAGACAAGGTAATTGATACTGCACTTGAATTTAGTGAGAAGAAAGAAGCACATTCTATAGCCTTTTTGGGAAATATTGTTGATTTATGGGAGCGTGTGGTTGAAAGAGATGTTTTTATTCATATGGGCTCTGATCAAACATCCTTGCATAATCCATGGGCTGGAGGTTATTATCCAGCGGGATTAACATATGAAGACTCAAACAAAATGATGGCGGAAAATCATGATGAATTCAAAAAGTACGTTCAGGAATCATTGCGCAGACAGATATCAGCTATAAACAAACTTTCTGCAAAAGGAATGTATTTCTTCGATTATGGAAATGCTTTCTTACTAGAATCGAGCAGGGCAGGAGCCGACGTTATGAAGGATGATGGTAATTTTAAATACCCATCTTACGTTCAGGATATTATGGGACCCATGTGTTTCGATTTTGGATTTGGACCATTCCGTTGGGTTTGTGCTTCGTCCAAGCCTGAAGATTTAGATTTAACCGATAAAATTGCCATGGACGTTTTAGCGGAAATAGCTAAAACAGCTCCGAATGAGATTTCTCAGCAAATGAAAGATAACATTCGATGGATTAGCGAGGCAAAAAAGAACAAATTAGTTGTTGGATCTCAAGCACGTATTTTATATGCCGATTGTGAAGGAAGAACTAAAATTGCAGCTGAGTTTAATAAAGCTGTTAAAGATGGACGTTTGTCTGCACCGATTGTTTTAGGTCGTGATCATCACGATGTATCAGGAACTGACTCTCCATTCCGTGAAACTTAAAATATTTATGATGGATCGCAATTTACAGCCGATATGGCCATTCAAAATGTTATTGGTGATTCATTCCGAGGAGCTACCTGGGTATCTATTCATAATGGTGGTGGAGTAGGATGGGGCGAAGTTATGAATGGTGGATTTGGAATGGTACTCGATGGAAGCAAAGATGCTGATAGAAGATTGAGAATGATGCTACATTGGGATGTGAATAATGGAATTGCACGCAGAAGCTGGGCAAGAAATGATGGAGCATTGTTTGCAATTCAGCGTGAAATGGAACGTACACCAGATTTAAAAGTTACAGTGCCAAATATAGCCGACGATAAACTAATTGATCAATTATTCTAATAATATTTCTGCTCAGCTCATTTAAATTGCTGAGCAGATATCACTATTTTTTCTTTTCCTTTTTGGAAAATAATCTGAGTAACCAATTTCTTTTGATAACTCCGGCGGCTTCATCAACTTCTTTGGCTCCTTTATTTACATTTTTAACCGCCACTTCTACGCTATCGGCAAAAGCTGTGTCGTATATCAATTTTGAAATTAGTCCTTGACCGTTATTAATTTCGTTGGTTAATTTTACCAGGTTATCCGATAAAATTTTTGTTCTTTCAGCAGTGTAATCTAAATTTTTACCAGTTCGATTTAAGCCAGAAGTAAACGCGGTGTCCACAAGTATTTCGCCGAATAATCCCTTTCCTTTGTTTACCTGATCCGTTATGTTTGCCAAATTTTGTGTTGAAATCTGTAGATTCTCCCCAGCATCGTATATTTTCTTTGCAAAAATTGTATCTGATAGTAACATACCAATGGTACTTTTTTCTTCAGATATTTTTTCAGTAATTTCCGCAAAGTTATCTGTTAAAACAGCAGTGCGTTCTGCTATATTACTTAAATTAATTGCTAAAGATTCATCAGCAAATATTTTTCCAAATGCACCTTCACCACGGTTTATCTTTTCAGTAATTTCAGCTACATTTTTGGTTATGATAGCTGTATATGCACTCGAAGTGTTTAAACGCCTAAGAATATCATCAATTTCGACGGATTCAATCGTTTCTAAAATATCTCCATCTTCAATGATATCTTCAATTGTGCTTCCTGTATAAATATTTACAACTTTTACACCCATCAACCCATCTGCAACAATTTCAATTTTAGAATCTTTTCGAATAAATTGCCGAACGTTTTCCTGAATTGAAAAGTTGATTTGTACCAATGAGTCGCTTAAAATCTGCACTTTAGCTACAGTACCAACATTGATGCCTGCAAAACGTACATCATTACCAATTTTTACACCGCTGATGTCTGAAAAAACACCACTAACAGTTATGTTTCGGCTAAACATACTTCCTTGACTACCAATATAATATATGCCAAAAATGAAGATGGTTATTCCTAAGCCAACAAACAAACCTAATCGAATATTATTTTTTCTAAAATTTTTCATAATTAAAAATTTATGCCATTTCAAAAAATGAACGAACCCATTTATTATCAGAATTTTTTAATTCATCGAATGAACCTTTTGCTTTAAAGATACCATCGTGGAGTATTAGCATTCGGTTGGATGTGATTTTAGCGCAGTTTAAATCATGCGTTATAATAATTGAGGTTGCATTGTACTTCTTTTGAATTTTCACTATCAGATTACTGATCTCTCTTGAAGTGAGGGGGTCCAAACCTGTAGTGGGTTCATCATACAATATGATCTCTGGTTTTAAAATCAAGGTTCTGGCCAAACCAATTCTTTTTTTCATACCTCCTGAAAGTTCTGATGGCATTTTATCAATAGCCTCCAATAATCCCACGTTATCCAGTACATCTAAAATTAGCTCGTTTATCAGTTTTGTGTCTTTAATAATTTTATTTCTTCTCAATGGAAACTCAAGATTCTCCCGAACTGTCATTGAATCATATAACGCATTTCCTTGAAATATAAAACCAACTTTTGTTCTTAGATCATTTAGATCTCTTGAATTCATATCTAAAACATCTTTCCCAAATACTTTTAGTGAACCGCTATCGGGTTGTATTAGTCCAACAATACATTTAATCAATACTGATTTGCCAATTCCTGATTTGCCTAAAACAACGACGTTTTCGCTTCTTTTTATTTTAAGACTAATATCTTTTAATACAGGCTTTCCATTGAACGTTTTTTTTAAATTAGCTATTTCAATTACATAATCGTCAGATGTATGTTGTTCTATATCAATCATAAAATTATTATCTCATAAAAATATTTAATAAATCGGCAAGCTGAACTGCAATTAGATCCATAATAAAGATTACAAGTGAAGAAATAACTACGGCAGAATTTGCTGCCCTACCAACTCCTTCAGTACCTTTTTCCGAATAGTATCCCTTATAACAGCCTATAATTCCTATAGCAAAACCGAAAAAGAATGTCTTTATTGTTGCTGGTATTAAATCATAAAAATGCAATGGATCGAAAGCAAGACTCATAAATAATGGAAACGAAGTAAATCCCTGCAGATTTACTGCTAAATAAGATCCGTAGAATGAAACAGCGTCTGCATAAAATACGAGTATTGGTATCATGAAAGTTGTTGCTAGAACGCGTGTTACAACCAGATAATTCATGGGATTAGTTCCAGATACATCCATCGCATCAATTTGTTCTGTAACTCTCATAGAGCCTAACTCTGCTCCAATTCCAGAACCTATCTTGCCAGCGCATATGAGTGCTGTAATTACAGGTCCTATTTCACGAACAATGGATACAGAAACCATTCCGGGCAACCAGGATTCGGCGCCAAATTCTGCCATTACTGGTTTAGACTGCAATGTTAATACAAGTCCCATTATGAAGGCCGTAATACTTATTAACGGTAAAGTACTTAAACCAATTTGGTAAGCCTGTTTAAGAAATTCCTTGTGTTCATATGGAGGACGAAACAATTCCCTAAAGAATTGCACGGTAAATCGACTTAATCCTCCTAATTCAATTAAAAATTTATTTAAACCATCGCTATCCGAACTATTTTGCACAGTAGTATTAGTTTTTTATTGAGATATCTACCAATATAAACTTCCTAAATAAAAAGGTAAGTTACAAATTATTGTAGTAATTTAAATTATTAAAATTTAAAAAGTGATGAAAAGGACTCCTAAAGTGATATAAGATATTAATCGAAGAAAATAGAATAAGGTCTATCGAGAATACTGCTAAGTTCATCAATTCCTATATTTCTACTTTTTCTAAAAAACTCTTTCCCATCAAAGAATACTAGAATTGTAGGTACGGTAAAAACTGAATTTTGCCCTGCTATTTCTGGGTAATATTCAGTGTCACAATAAAACATCTTTAGTTTAGGGTATTCATTTTTTAATAAATTGTATATTTTGGGTTTAAGAACTTTACATACATTGCATTTTTCATGTGAAAAGTAGAATAAATTACCCGCGGATTCAGAGAGTTTTGAATTAAACTCTTCCAGAGATTGAATTGTTTGAATCATTTAATACTTATTTGTATTTAACATAATGAGAGTGCAAGCAATGGAAACTTCAATATTATTTTTCATTGCTAATTCGATAAGCTCTTTATTTTCAGAACCAGGGTTAAAAATAATTCTTTTAGGAGATAGCCCTAAAATGTAGTCGTAATATTCTCTTTGATTGTTTGGATTAAGATAAAGTGTGATAGTATTAATATTTTTTAACTTAGGTTTCCCCACAATAATCTTTTGCCACATGATTTCACCCTCTCTGATTCCAATAGGAACTACTTCGTGACCATGACGCACCAGACTTTTAACTGCTTTATGTGAAAACCTGATTGGATTTGGACTTGCTCCTAAAACAAGAGTTCTTTTCATTTATTATTGTGATTTGAAATTCAACATTGATTTTGAAGAAATTAATAAAGCACCAATTATCCCAAAATCTTTCTGAAAGATAACAAAAAAACGCTAAGAATAAAAGAGGTTTTATTTTACTTTTTCAATTAAAACTACCGCGTGGGCTGCGATACCTTCTTCTCTACCAACAAAGCCTAATTTTTCAGTTGTTGTTGCTTTTACAGAAACATTTTCAATAGAAGTATATAATTGGTCTGCAATACATTGAGTCATTTTGTCAATATAATCCTTGATTTTTGGTTTTTCAAGGCATACTGTTGAATCGATATTTATTAAAGAATATCCTTTTGCTGAAATTAATTGATAAGTTTTTTTCAATAAAACTTTACTGTCTATATTTTTATAAGCAGGATCCGTATCAGGAAAATGATAACCTATGTCGCGCATTGCTGCTGCACCAAGTATTGCATCGCATATCGCATGAAGCAACACATCACCATCAGAGTGAGCAATACAACCTTTCGAATGAGGTATTTTAATTCCACCTAGATATAATTCTCTTCCATCAGCCAACTGATGTACATCATAACCATATCCTATTCTAACGCTCATTTATCCTTTATTTTCTTTTGATTGAATTTTAAATGATTCAAAGTCAAAACCAAGAGTGAATCTTACCGTGTTAGACAGAGGATTGTTTTGTTTTAATGGAATCAAATATGAAAAATCTATTGTAAATACATTTAATTTTAATCCAGCTCCAACTGTAAAGTATTTTCTATTTCCTTTGGTTTCATGCTCATGAAAATATCCTGCACGCACTGCAAACTGATTTGCATACCAATATTCTGCACCAACTGAATATTTAATTTCATGCAATTCTTCTTCCCATCCTCCAGGAGCATCGTAAAACGACTGAATCATTCCTTGAGGTACTGAAACATCCGATTCTTCACCAAAGAAAACAGAATCATTTAATTCTACTTCAGGAGTAGGAATTAGTAATTTGTTTAGATCTAAGGTAATGGTTAAGGAATTGTAATCGTCTATGTTATATTTAAATGCTGAACCAATTTTTAAATTAGTTGGTATAAAGTCTTTTTGAACGTCAGTATAGGATATTTTTGACCCGATATTTGAAATATTGATTCCAAATGTGAATGTATGAAAATTATCGGAAAGCTTTACCTTATCATTTTGATAGAACATGGATACATCTGCAGCAACTGCATTACAAGCAGAAGTTTCAGTTCCTTCTACGACAGCTCCACCTGTGATATCAGAGCGAATGTATCTAAATGCAATACCTCCTGATATATTATCAGAAAATGCTCTTGAATAGGCTGCATCAATTGACATTTCGTAGGGTGAGTGCTGTCCATCATAGAGTCCTTCCTCGTTCGTAAACTGAATTTCTCCTAAATTAAAAAATAGTAATGAGGCAGCAACGGTTTGTTTTTTATCAAGTCGTTTATAGAACGATAAATACCCAAGGTTTATATCATTTACCAAATTTCTTAACCAGGGAGTATAAGATACTGCAAATCCCATATCGCTTTCAATAAAAGCATATTTTGCTGGATTCCATCGCATTGAATTGTAATCAGGTGAGGTAGCAACACCAACATCACCCATTGCGCCAGATCTGGAATCTGGAGCTATAGTTAAAAAAGAAGCCGAATATTCCAACGGATTATTCGCACCAATTAAGTCATTTTTATCAATAACATCTTGCCCATCGATATTTAAAGTAAATAAAGAGAATAGCAATCCCAACGCACAAATTTTTTTCATCATAATATCCTTAAAAATGTAAGACTGCAAATATAGAATTATTTGCTAATTATCAATACTATTATTTTAATATAACCAGCTTTTCTATTTTGTTAACTGTTTCACCTTCAATTGTTCTAACCTTAATTTGATATATATAAATTCCCCTTCCGATTTTATCGCCAAAATCGTCGAGGCCATCCCAATTTATAGGTTCAGAACGAAAAGCATTAGAATTTATTATAGTATTTATGGTTTTTACTAATTTTCCTGAAACTGTGAAAACTTGAATAAGAACTTCCAGGTCTTCGTTTGGCCTGTTATGATCAAAGAAAAATGCAGTTTGCTCAGTAAAAGGATTGGGGTAATTAAATAGATTTTTAATTGCAAGATTTTCTGATTCAGCTACTATAAACTCCAAAATTTCTTCAGATGAATTATTGTAAACATCCCAAATTTTTAGTTTAATATTATGATCTCCATTTTCCAATTCTGAGAACAAATATTCTATCTTCCCTTTTTGGTAATTATCAATATCTGATTCGTAATAATCATTTAGTACAATAATGTTATTACTGTTATTATCAACAATAGCAGTTATATCGTGGCCAATACCATTTCCTACTGTGTTTATTCCACTACTATCAGAAACTATTGCATATAATGTTGGGTTTTCATCAGTTACTCCTCCACTAACAAAATTCTCATCGTTCATGTATAAACCAATAATTGGACCTAATTCATCATTCTCAGCATTTTCATTTGAACCTCCAATAATAAAATCGTTGAAGTATCCTTTGGCATCGGTTTCTGGATCAAGGGAATAATAAGATATTTTGCCCTTATCGAAATTATATGATATATCCTTAGGTACAACAAAACTAAACTTGTATTCACCTTTTATAACACTGGCTTTTCCTTTATATAAAATGTTATTTTGTACTCTAAAATTCATTATTGAAGTTCCATCGTTGCTTAATGTGGAAATAGTACGTTTTTTATCCAGAACTAAAGGATAAATAACCCCATTGTAATTTGATAACTTGTTACCTGATTCGTTTTCCAGATGTCCACTTATACTAACTTTGCTTAGAGCTTTTAAAGTATCAGTATAATTGGTTATACTATTATTATTGATTGAATCTGTTATAATAGTAAATTCTGCTAAAGGGATTTTTAATGCTGGATCACCCAATAAGGTAAAATTCCTTTTATTATTTTCTGTCCCGGATGAATTTTTAGCTAACCTAATTATATCACCAAAAGCCCGATAATTACCTCTTGAATCTTTATTAAAAACATAATTGTAGAAGTTCCTGTTAAGGGTGTAATTTGGGCTGGAATATACCAATCGTGTAGTTGAAAATAAAGCAATTCCTCCTCCTTTTGGGTTAAGTAAAACTTGCTCTCCTGCCGATATATATTTGTGATTATCAAAACGGCTAAATTCGCATGTAGCTGTCATGAATATCGCAAGCTTGTCGAAATTCACCCAAGAGTTAATGTCGTCGATGGAAACAATTCGCTCGTGTGCTAATCCTGTTTCACCACCATGCCCGGTATAGTTAAAAATTAAAATTCCATTGTTAATCTCATCATTTATTAATCGATTAACTTCAGGGTAACTTTCATATACTGCTGATGATTGCTGTGGAAATGCATCAAGATAAAGTTTGTTAACGAAAAAATAAGGATATGTAGTGTCGACAAATTCAGCTAATCGATCTGCATCTCTCATGTGGATATTATTATCTTCATCATCGCCCACAAAACAAATAGAATTAACCCAGTTCCCTCTGTTCTCCTTATTTAAATATGATTTAATTTTTTCAACCATCTGTTGAGCTTCCGTTGTAGATCTTACCGGAAGTCGTCCAATTCCAATATCAACTAAACCCGAGTTACTATTTTCAACGTTATCCGTAGGGTCGAGTAATCCAAAGAAATCATCTGTAACAAACGAAGTGGTTGGATTTAAGGAGTTAGCAGATTGGTATGTTATAACATAATTTATATTACTAGCAGTTATAGATTTGTGATCAAAAGAACCATCACCAATAAATAAAAGATACTTTAAAGTATCGGTTGCAGATGGTCTGTTATAAATCATTCTTGTAAAATTTCTGATTGCAGCAGGGTCGGGCGTTCCCGATGAAAATTCATTATATATTTGTTCGGGAGTAACTATCTCAACTGACAAACCGTCTTGTTGCACATGAATTTCGGCAATTTCATTTGCTTGCGATAAAAAATCAGGATGACTAACAATAATCATATCACGATGATTGATAGCGTGTAAATTCTGGTTAGCTACGTTTCCAATAGTTTCTGGGATTAAAGAATTTTCATGATTAAAAGCTATAAATTCATTAAGTCCTGGATTAACAATAACTTTAATTTTACCATTCACCATTTGAATTTCATTAGGTATGTTTGGATTTGTAATATTCCAAACCTTAGTAGTTGGACTGTAATTTTGAATATTAAATTCTATGATTTTTGTAACTGATTCTGTGTTGAAATATCGAAAAGACAATTGATCATTTTCTAGTCTTAATAAACGCTTTGCATTTAGGGTAATATAATCTAGCCAACCTTCTGAAGATGAGGATGATTTATTATAATTTAAGGTCAATACAAAATCATCAGTAGAACTGGTAAAACTATCGCTAAAAATATTTCGAACAGCATAAGTGGATGTGTAGGTACTCAGATTTACCGAAGCCATATCTTGATTGGCGATTGTTTGAGAGCCTTTTTTAAGATCAAAACTTGTTGTGGCTGAAGATCTTGCAGCTACCGCAGTTTCTATACTAATGGGTTCTGATTTGATAAGATTTAAAAAATCGAAATTGAAATTATATGAGGTTGTAATATCAAAATGTTCCCCAAACCATAGTTGTCCAGATTCAATCAAATTTTCTTCTTCTAGTTCATGATGCAAATAATCTCTATAGCTATTTACGTTTTCAATTGTACTTCCCGAAGGAGTTGATGCCGTTGAGACCATGTTTAAGGATCCCACATCCGTGGTTAGAAACAAATAGGTATATTCTGAATACAAGTGCTTGGTACAATTATAGAATTGATTTATTTCATCATAATTCCATTTATCCGGTGCTTCAGCATAAAAAAGAACATAATCTCCTGAATTAAAAATTCCATCACTTCCTTTTTCCATGAATATGGCACATTGCTTTAAATCATCCTGGCAGTCGTCTGTATTGGAAACCGGAAGCATACCATCGAAATTTGCATATAATTTTATATTGGATGGATTATTAAATCCCATTTCTATCAATTCAGAGTAGGTTAATTTATAAATTCCATCCTTGTTTAACCTTACCTTAACCCAAGATCCATTTTTTAAAACAGATTCAGTTACAAATTTCTTTGTACTCTTTACAATTTCCGCTATCTCGGTTTTTGGAATTAGCTCAAATTCAAAGGAAATCACTTTTTCGATTTTACCACTTGATGTATTTTTACGGAATGGCAATAAATTGAGCTGTAAGTATGGTTGATTTCGGATATAGTTTATTGTTGATTCATATTTTAGTTTTTCTGGGATTTGATTTTTCTGTTTCAATATAATTAACTCATTATTATTTAGCTCAATATACTGAACATTTTTTATACGCACTTCAATATTTTCGGATTGAACTTTAATTAATTCATAATAATTAGGGTGGTAATTGTTGTAGTTATAATATTGAGCCCCCTTAAAAAATAAAAACTCGATATTATTTATATCTTTTTGATTAGATTGATAATAATAAGATATTTTTTTTGGAGATTCCCATGTAATTTTCCTAGTAGTATTGGAATTTTGAGCGAATGTGCAAAAATAGATGAAAAATAATAGGTTAAGTGTTAGAATCCTTTTCATTGACATATTAATTTTATGCAAAGAAACAAAACTTTAGATTAAGTAATAATGAAATCGCAAAAACGTTATCTTTAAATTATAATCAATAAAACGACCAACTTTTATTTTATATTGTAAAATAGATTCTATAAATTGATGAAAAAGGTTTGCATTTTGATCATATTGTTTTGTGTAAAACAACTCTATAGCCAGGATGTGGAGTTTTCGCAATACTATGCAAATCCATTGTATTTAAATCCAGCGTTTGCAGGATCGGATGAATATGCAAGATTATCATTAAATTATAGAACCATATTACCAACATCTTTTGGTGATTATAGCACATATAGCGCATCAGTAGATAAATACTATGATTTTTTAAGTGGAGGTGTAGGTTTTCAAATAATGAATGATAGACAGGCAAAAGGATTATTGAACGATTTAGGATTTAATTTGATTTATTCCTATCATGCAAAATTAAGAAAAAGATGGGCGATTGCTTCAGGTTTTAGGCTTGGATATAATATTAAAACCCTGAATGGGAATGGATTAGTTTACCCCGACATGATAGATCCAGTTACTGGAGCATCAGAGACAGGTATGGAAAGTAATATTTCTCAAAAATCTTTATATTTTGATTTCTCTTTCGGTATGCTAACATGGTATGATCGTTATTATTTTGGAATTTCTATTGATCACTTGACCGATCCTAAAATATCTTTAGGAAGTGATGATCCAGGACCAATAGGACGAAAATATACTATTCATGGAGGAATGGAAATACCCTTTTACAATAGTCTGGAAAGAGTTCATATGACCCTATCACCAAATTTATTATTTCAAACGCAAGGTGGTTCAACGAAATTGAATTTGGGAGTATATTTAAATAAGAAAATGCTAACTGCCGGACTTTGGATAAAAACAAATACTGAATTTAATTTTACAGGAACTGTATTAATGTTTGGCTACATAAATGATTTATACAACGTTGCGTATAGTTATGATATTCCATTTTACCTTGGAGGTTTCAGTGGGATTATTTCAGGGGCACATGAGGTAACCTTTTTGTATAAATTCATGTATAAAAGGAAGAGAAAAAAGATAGAGGCAATAAAATGTCCTAAATTTTAGTTATATTTGTGTGTTAAATCTTGTTTATAGAAGTTAAAAATTATTATATTTGAAATAAAAAATAACATTACCATGAACGTAAAGTT